>JAPOWL010000128.1 GCA_026707615.1 Acidobacteriota bacterium
CCAGGGTGGAGCGGGGCGTGTACTCCTCGACCGTCAGCGCGGGCTCGGCGGCGCGCCGACCGCGCCTCTGCGCCTCGAGCGTGGACGCCACGACGATGCCCGCGAGCGCCGCGATGCCGGCCGCGAGCGCGGCCCACCGCCGTCCCGTCATTGCCATCGCTCCGTCCCTGCGAGCGCCGCGATGCCGGCCGCGAGCACGACCCACCGCCGTCCCGTCATTGCCATCGGCTCCGTTCCCGTCCGGGCGCCGGCCCTTCCGGGCGCCGGGCGGGCGAGAGAGGATTCCGCCGCAGGCCGGCCGTAAGCCGAATTCTGTACCGGGCGCGACGCCCGGCGACGACCATTCCTCTAGCCCCGCCATCGCTGGCGGGATCGAGCGACCTACCCGGAGGCCTCGGACGGACCGTCCTGCTGGCGCCTCCCTATTTGGTCTTGCTCCGTGCGGGGTTTGGCCTGCCACCGACCTTGCGGCCGGCGCGGTGCGCTCTTACCGCACCTTTTCACCCTTACCCGTCGCGCCCCGAAGGACACGGCGGGCGGTGTATTTTCTGTGCCACTTTCCTTCAGGTCACCCTGACCGGGCGTTACCCGGCGCACTGCCCTGCGGAGTTCGGACTTTCCTCCCCGCGCAGCGCCGCGGCGGCGCGCGCGCAGCGGTCGTCCGGCCGACTGCGGCGGAATGTCAAAGAACTCGCTTCAGCCGTCCGTTTCCTGGCTGATGCGGTACTGCTCGAGCTTCTTGTAGAGGTTACTACGCGGGGTGTCGATCTCCTCCGCCGTGCGGGAGATGTTCCAGCCCAGCTCGCGCAGCCGGGCCACCAGGAACGCGCGCTCGCTGAGCTCCTTGAACTCGCGGAGCGTCCGCGCCTCGGAGGGCGAGGCCCCCCCCCTCGGCGCGTCGACCCGGAGCACCTCCTGCACGTCCGCCGCGTCGACCGTGTCGTGCGGGGTCATGACCATCAGCCGCTCGACCGAGTTCCGGAGCTCGCGCACGTTCCCCCGCCACCGCTGGCGGGTGAGGCGCTCGACCGCCGAGTCGGTGAAGCGCTTGGGGCGGAAGTTGCTCTCGCGCGCGAACAGGTGCGCGAAGTGGCGCACCAGCAGCGGGATGTCGGCGGCGCGGTCGCGGAGCGGCGGCACCCGGATCGGAAGCACGCTGAGCCGGAAGTAGAGGTCCTCCCGGAACGCGCCGCTCTCGATGGCGGCGTCGAGGTCCTTGTTGGTCGCCGCCAGCACCCGGACGTCCACCTTGAGAGTCCGCGCCGACCCCAGCCGCTCGACCTCACCCTCCTGGAGCACGCGCAGCACCTTCGCCTGCGTCCGGAGCGTCATGTCGCCGACCTCGTCGAGGAAGATCGTTCCCCGATCCGCCTGCTCGAACTTGCCGACCTGCTTCTCGGTGGCGCCGGTGAACGAGCCTTTCTCGTGCCCGAAGAGCTCCGACTCGATCAGGTCGTCGGGGATCGCGGCACAGTTGACTTGCACGAAGCGCTCCCGCGCCCGGGGGCCGTTGCGGTGGACGGCCCGGGCCACCAGCTCCTTCCCCACCCCGCTCTCGCCCTGAATCAGGACCGCGCTCCGCACCGGGGCGGCGCGGCGGATCTCCTCCGTCACGCGCGCCAGCGCGGGGCTGGCGCCGATCATCTCGTGCCGCACCTCGGCGGCCCGCCGCCAGCTCCGGTTCTCGGCCGTCAGGCGGCGCTGGTTCAGCGCGTTGCGCAGGCTCAACCGCACCCGCTCGCTCGACAGCGGCTTCTCGAGGAAGTCGAACGCCCCCAGCTTCGTCGCCTCCACCGCGGTGCTCACCGTGCCGTGGCCCGAGATCATGACCACCGGCAGCAGCTCGTCCAGCTCGCGCAGCTCGCGCAGGATCTCCAGCCCGTCGCGACCCGGCATCTTGACGTCGAGCAGCACGAGGTCCGGCCGGTCGCGCGCCACGCGCTCGAGGCCCTCCTGGCCGCCGCGGGCCAGCAGGGTGTCGTAGCCGTCGTACTCCAGGATCATGCGCAGCGAGTCGCGGATGGCGGCCTCGTCGTCGATGACCAGGATCGTCTGCTTCACGCCTCGTCTCCAGCCTCGCCGCCCTCGCTCCCGAGCAGCGCCTGCAGGCCGGCCTCGTCCAGCACCTCGACGGCCAGGGCCCGCGCCCGATCGAGCTTCGAGCCAGGGCTCTCCCCGGCCACGACGTAGTCGGTCTTCCGGCTGACGGAACTCGTGACCGTCCCCCCCAGCGCCCGGATACGCCCCCCCGCCTGGGACCGCGTCATCCGCTGCAGCGTTCCGGTCAGCACGAAGGTCTTTCCGTGAACCGGGCTCGGCACCGCGGCCGGCGCGGACGGAGCCTCCACCGCCAACGGCTTGACACCGCGCTCACGGAGCCGTGCGATGAGCTCCCGGTTGCGGGCCGCGTCGAAGAACGCACGGATCGACTCGGCCATGCGAGGCCCGACCCCTTCGACGCCCTCCAGCTCGTCGGGAGACGCGGCGGCCAGATCGTCCAGGCCGCGGAAGCGCTCGGCCAGCAGCTCGGCCGTGCGCTCGCCGACGTGGCGGATGCCGAGACCGTATACCAGCCGGGCGAGCGGCGCCTGCTTCGACCGCTCCAGGCCGGCGACCACCCGGGCCGCGGCCTTCTCCCCGAGACGGGTCGGACTCACCTTGGTGACCTTCGTAAGGGGGGCCAGGTCCTCTACGGCGAGCGCGTACAGATCCGCGAAGTCCTTCACCCGACCCTCGGCGACGAGCGTGTCGACGAGCCACTCGCCGAGCCCGTCGATGTCCATCGCCGTGCGCCGGGCGAAGTGGAGGATCGACTCCTTCAGCCGGGCGGGGCAGCTGACGTTCACGCAGCGCACCACCACCTCCTCCGCCTCGCGCACCACGGGGGAGGCGCAGTTCGGACAGGCCACGGGCATCCGGAACGGCCGCCGATCCGCGCCCTCCGCCACGACGCGCACGATCTTCGGAATCACGTCCCCGCTGCGCTCGACGATCACGCGATCGCCGATCCGGAGCCCCAGACGGGCGATCTCGTCCGCGTTGTGGAGGGTCGCCCGCGACACGGTCACGCCGCGCACCTCGACGGGGCGAAGCAGCGCACGGGGCGTGATGGCGCCGGTTCGGCCCACCTGCACGTCGATCCCCTCGACGACCGTCTCGGCCTGACCGGCCGCGGGCTTCGTGGCGATCGCCCAGCGGGGCGACTTCGACGTCGCGCCGACACGCCTCCAGGAGGCCGTCGAGTCCAGCTTGAAGACGACGCCGTCGATCTCGTAGGGCAGCTCCTCCCGCCGGCGCATGCAGTCGTCCCGGAACGCAAGCACCTCGTCGACCCCCCGGAGCCGCGCGCGATGGCGATTCACCTTGAAGCCGACCGCCGCCAGCGCCTCCAGCGAGGCCCAGTGCGAGTCGTACACCGGCACGCCCCCGGCCAGGAGGAAGTACGGGTAGAAGTCGAGCCGCCGCGACGCGGTGGCGGACGGGTCGAGCATGCGAATGGAGCCGGCCGCGGCATTCCTCGGGTTCGCGTACGTGGTCCTGTCGCCGGCCCGCTGCCGTTCGTTGAGCAGGGCGAACGCTTCCTTGGGCATCACGACCTCGCCGCGAACCTCGAAGTCGTAGGGCAGCCCGGAGCGCTCGAGCGCGGCGCCGGGGATCGCCAACGGCAGCGAGCGCAGCGTCCTGGCGTTCGGCGTGATCACCTCGCCGTGCTCGCCGTCCCCCCGCGTCAACGCGACGACGATGCGCCCCGCCCCGTAGCGCACCGCCATCGACACGCCGTCGAGCTTGAGCTCGCCGACGTAGTCGAGCACGTCGGCGCCGAGCGCCTCGCGCGCCCGGCGATCGAAGTCCCGGAGATCGGCATCGTCGAAGGCGTTCCCGAGACTGAGCATGGCCGACGAATGCGGGGCCTTCTCCACGCCGTCGCGGGGCGCTCCACCCACGCGCTGCGACGGCGAATCGGGCGTGACCAGCTCGGGATGCTCCGCTTCGAACCGCTCGAGCTCCCGCAGCAGGGCGTCGAACTCGCCGTCGCCGATCTCCGGATCGTCGAGCACGTAGTAGCGGTGCTCGTGGTACGTGATGCGGCGCCGCAACTCGACCACCCGCTCGCGGGCGTCGTCCGGCGCCGGGGCCGGCAGGGTGTCGGCGGGCATCGCCGCCGGTCAGCGGTCGCGGGCGAGCACGTAGTCCGGCAGGGCCAGCAGGGCGTCGCGCTCGGCCGAGGGAGGGAAGGCGTTCAGGTAGCGCTTGGCGGCCGACGCGTACTCGACCGCCTTGCCGTAGGCGTAGTCGATGGCCCGATGCTCCCGCAGCAGCGCCGAGAGCTCGCGCCAGGACTCCACGGAGATCGTGCGGTCGTTGACGGCCGAGCGGATCAACTCCCCGGCGCGGCCGTTGCCCCCGGTGCGCCGCAGCAGGTGGATCGCGGCCAGCGTGACCTTGCCTTCTCGCAGATCGCCGCCGACCGGCTTGCCGAGGGCGGCGCGATCCGCCGTGAAGTCGAGCAGGTCGTCCACGAGCTGGAACGCGATGCCGAGGTTGAAGCCGTACTCGCGCAGCGCCTGTTGCCGCTCGCGGTCGCCCGTGCCGAGCCGGCCCCCGATCTCGGCCGCCCCGCCGAACAGGTAGGCCGTCTTGCGCCGGATGATCTCGAAGTGCTCGTCCTCGGAGATGTCGGCGTCCCCGGCCTTGGTCAACTGGTAGAGCTCGCCCTCGATCATGCGCAGGGTCACGTCGCACAACAGCCGGACGATGTCGATCGAGTCGTGCGTGAGGGCCATCCCCATCGACTTGATGTACAGGTAGTCGCCGAGGAGGACGGTGATGTCGCTGCCCCACCGCGAATGGACCGCCTTGCGCCCGCGGCGTTCCTCGGCGTCGTCGATGATGTCGTCGTGCACCAGCGTCGCGGTGTGGATGAACTCGACGACGGATGCGTAGAGGACCGCCCGGTCGCCGTCGTAGCCGCTCAGCCGGGAGGCCATCAGCAGCAGCGCCGGCCGCACGCGCTTGCCGCCGCTCGACTGGATGTAGCCGGCGATCTGCGGAATCAGCTCGACGCGCGACTGGATATGGGTGGCGTAGGCTTCTTCGACGGCGTCGAGGTCGGCCCGAATCGGCTCGAAGATCTGCGCCAGGTCGGCGGGAGCCGACGATTTGAGCACTGGGTTCACGCGTCCGCTATCTGACCACACTCTCTCTGCAAGTGTCAACAGGCCAAGCCTTTAGCAGCATTCACGGCACCCCGCCCACGAGCGCCGCGAAGGCGGCGGCCGACTCGTCCGCGACGCGCCCCGGAGAGCTGCCGCGAACCTCGGCCAGCGTCTCGACGACCCGTGCGACCCACGCCGGCTCGTTGCGCTTCCCCCGGTGCGGCGCCGGCGCCAGGTACGGGGCGTCGGTCTCCGCCAGCAGCCGGTCGGCCGGCACGGACGCGGCCGCCTCGCGCACCGTGTCGGCGTTGCGGAAGGTGACGATGCCCGAGAACGAGACGTGGAGCCCGAGGTCGAGCCCCCGCCGGGCGAACGCGGCGTCGCCCGTGAAGCAGTGCAGCACCCCCGCCACCACGCCGCCGCCTTCGGCCCGCAGCACGTCGATGGTGTCGTCGTCCGCGTCGCGGGTGTGGATCACGACCGGGCGGCGGAGGGTGCCGGCCAAGCGCAGCTGCCGCGCGAAGACCTCGCGCTGCAGCGCGCGGGGCGCGAAGTCGTAGTGGTAGTCCAGCCCGATCTCGCCGATGGCCGCCACCCGGGGGGTGGCCTCCAGCGCCTGCCGCACCGCCTCCTCGGCACGGGCCGGATCCTCCGCGAACTCGCCCGCCTGGTGCGGGTGGACGCCGACCGCGAAGCGCAGGGCCGGCCACAACGCCGCGGCGCGCGCGGCGCGGCGGCCCTCCGCCTCGCTGGTCGGGTCGACCATCGAGAGCGCGCCGTCGACACCCGCGCCCCGGGCCCGCTCGACGACCGCCTCGAGGTCGCCGTCGAAGGCCTCGTCCGCCAGGTGGCAGTGGGAGTCGATCACGGGATGTCGCCTACCGCACCCGAGCCCCGGCGCTGGCCCGCGCCGGATCGTCGACCGCCAGGAGGACCGGCTCGCCGTTCGCGTCGACGGCCGCCAGGACCATGCCGTTCGACTCGAGTCCCATCAACCTGGCCGGCTCGAGATTGGCGACGAAGATCACCTGGCGACCGACGAGCGCCTCCGGGGAGTACGACCTGGCGAGACCGGCGATGACCTGCCGCACGCCGTCCGCCTCGATCTGGAGCCGCAGGAGCTTCTTCGACTTGGGGATCGCCTCGGCCTGCACGACCCGCCCGACGCGCAGGTCGACCTTCATGAACTCGTCGAACGAGATGCGCGCCGTCCCCGTCTCCGAGGGAGCAGCGGCCGGCTTCGCCTCCGCAGCCGCCGGTGCCGCCTCCCCAGCCGCCGGTGCCGCCGGCGGCGGGGTCTCTGCCACCCGCCCGGGTTGTTCGTCTGCGCTCATGGACTGCCGCCCCTCCTTCTCCACGGCCGACCGCTCGCCGGTCGGCACCGATTCTCCCTGGTCGGGGACCGCCGGGCGCGCCGCCCTCCCGGACCCGGAATCGCGGGCCGGGGTCGGGGACCGCCGCGTCGCCGGGTCCGTGCGCTTCGGCGCGGCCGCCCCCCCGGGGGCAGGCTTCCCCGGCTCGATCCGCGGCCAGAGCGCGTCTCCGGCCTGTACGGTCCGCTCCGCCCCCGGCGGCGCCGTCCACACCGTGTCGCGGTCGAGCTGCAACCTGCCCGCGTCGCGGGTCTCCCCGACGCGCCGCAGTACTTCCCGGCAAGACCCCGGCATGAAGGGCGTCAACAGCAGGGCCGCGATGCGCACCGCCTCGCCGACGTCGTACAGGCACCGGTCCAGATCCGCCGCCCGCTCCGGATCGCGCGCCAGCACCCACGGCTCGGACGCGGTGATGAACTCGTTCGCCCGGTCCACCACGTCGAACGCCGCGGCGACCCCGCGGTGCAGGGCGAAGGCGTCCATGGCCCGCCGGTAGTCCGCCACGGCCGCGGCGGCGGCTTCGGCCAGCGGTCCCGGAGGCGCGGCCGGCGAGACGAGGCGCCCCTGCCGGTAGCGCCGCGCCATCGACGCGAGGCGGCTCACGAGGTTGCCGAGGTTGTTGGCCAGATCGACGTTGTAGCGCTCCTCGAACCGATCCCACGTGAAGTCGCCGTCCTGGCCGAACGCTATCTCGCGGGTCAGGTACAGCCGCAACGGGTCCGGGCCGAGCCGGTCCGCCGCCTCGAGCGGATCGACGGCCGTCCCGAGCGACTTGCTCATCTTCTGGCCCTTCCAGTGGACCCATCCGTGCCCGAACACCTGCCGCGGGAGCGGCACGCCCGCGCTCATCAGCATCGCCGGCCAGACCACGCAATGGAAACGCGTGATGTCCTTGCCGATGACGTGCAGATCGGCGGGCCACCAGCGCTCGAACAGCTCCTCGTCGGTGCCGTAGCCGACGGCCGACGCGTAGTTGACGAGGGCGTCGGCCCAGACGTAGACGACGCTCGCCGGGTTGGCCGGCAGCGGTATGCCCCAGAGCTGTCCGGCCCGGCTCATCGAGATGTCCTCGACGCCGGCCTCGAGCAGCCGCAGGATCTCGTTGCGCCGGATCTCCGGTTCCAGGAAATGCGGGTTGGCGGCGTAGTGGTCGAGCAGCGGCTTGCGGTAGCGGGACAGGCGGAAGAAGTGGTTCTTCTCCTTGAGCCACTCGGGCTCGCGCTGATGAATCGGGCAGCAGCCGTCGACCAGGTCCTTCTCCGGCTTGAACGATTCGCACGACACGCAGTACCAGCCCTCGTAGTCTCCTTCGTAGAGGTCGCCCGCCTCCGCGATCCGCGAGACGAGCCGGGTCACCGCCTCGCGGTGGCGCGGCTGGGTGGTACGGATGAAGTCGTCGAAGGAGATGTCGAGCCGCTGCCAGACGTCGCGGAACTCCGCCTCCATCCGGTCGCAGAACGCGAGCGGCTCGATGCCGAGCTCCTGCGCCCGCTGGTAGACGTTCTGCGAATGCTCGTCGTTGCCCATCACGAAACGGGTGGGAACGCCGCACAGCCGCTTGTACCGGGCGATGACGTCGGCCGCGACCTTCTCGTACGCCGTCCCGAGATGGGGACGGTTGTTGACATAGTCGATGGCCGTCGTCAGGTAGAACTTGGACATCACGCACTTGCCCCGAATAGCCGCCTGCCGTCAGCGGGCATCGAGGTACGCCTTCATCGCGACCGCGTGCACCTGCTTCACGGACAGCCCGTGCGTCTCGGCCACGCGCACGCAGTCTTCGAACTCGGGCGCCGCGTTGAACACCGCCCCTCCCCGCCGCGCCACCTTGACCGGTATCGTCCCGAGCGGCGTGTCCACCTCGACCATGTGGCGCTCGAGGCACTCGCGCGTCGTCTCCGACGTCCGCACGCCGAGCGTGGTCGTCTCCGCGAACAGCACCTCGCTCACGGCGTGACGCCGGTCGGAGGCGGCAAGGACGGTCACGAGCGTGCCCGGCCGGTTCTTCTTCATCTGTATCGGCGTGTAGTAGGCATCCATGGCGCCCGCGGCCCGGAGCCGATCCATCAGCACCCCGTAGATCTGCGGGTTCATGTCGTCGATCTCGCATTCGACGACCGCCACCCGCTCGACGACCGCGCCGGCGGAGTCGGCACCGTCGTCCCCTACCAGCACCCGCAACGCGTTGGGGGTCCCGGCGAGGTCGCGCCGGCCCGCCCCGTAGCCGATAGTCCGCACGGTCATCGGCGGAACCCCCCCGTAGCCTGCCGCGTAGCCGGTGACCAGCAGCGCCCCGGTGGGCGTCAGCCGCTCGACGGGGGGACCGCTCGAGTAGATGGGCGCGCCCTCGACGAGCCGGACCGTCGCGGGCGCCGGCACCGGCAGCTCTCCGTGCTCGCAGCGGACGGTGCCCGAGCCGACGTTGAGCGGCGAGGCGACGACGCGATCCGGCGCGAACCACTCGAGGGCGAACACCGAGCCGACGATGTCCACGATCGAGTCGACCGCGCCCACCTCGTGCAGGTGCACCTCCTCCACCGGCACCCGGTGGATGTCGGCCTCGACCTGCGCCAACCGCGTGAACAGGGTCACCGCGCGTTCCCGGGCGGAGGCCGAGAGACCCGACCGCTCGACAATGGCGGTGATGGCGGACAGGCTGCGATGAGAGTGCGCCGGTCCGCCTCCGTGCCCATGGCCGTGACCGTGCGCGCCGTGGCCCTGCTCGCCGCCGCCGTGCTCGTGACCGGGGCCTCGTTCTCGCCCGGACTCGCGGCCGTGGTCATGGCGGTGCTCGGGATCGTGACCGAGCTCCTGGCCATGCTCGTGACCATGGTCACGCTCGTGGCCGTGCTCGAGCTCGTGGCCGTGCTGGTGCTCATGCTCGCGGCCGTGACCGTGCTCGTGCCCCTCGGCGTGGGCATGACGGTCACCGTGCCGGGGCTCGTGCGCGCCGGGAGCCTCGGCGGAAGCCCCATCCACCAGGACGCGGAACCGTGTCGCGCCGATGCCGCCCCGGTCGACTCGATCCGCCTCCACCGCGACGCCCGGCAGATCGAGCGTGGCCACCAGCGCGCGCAATTCGGCGAGCGGCAGCCCGGCGTCGAGCAGGGCGCCGAGCAACATGTCTCCGGCCGCACCGG
>JAPOWL010000274.1 GCA_026707615.1 Acidobacteriota bacterium
CTACGCCCATCTCACCGACGATCACTTGCACGCCCGAATCCGGCAACTGCAGCACGCTGCCGAGATCCCGGTCGGCGGCCAGCTCGGCGGCAAGGTCACGCGGCACGCCGAGCGTGGACCACGCCTGTTTGCACTTCGCGACTGACAAGCGGAGCAGTTCATTCAGTCGCCTGCGTCGTATGGGCAGAGCTGGATCCCGAAGTGCTCTGACTAGTTCGTCGGCTATGGTCTCTCTCAAACACTCCGCGAACGCGTCGGGACTCGGCACGGCGTGCCACTTGGCATAGTCGGAGACCGTCGTAATGAGGGCGCGCGTCGTCTCATCAGCGTCATCGGGTTCGAACTTGAACGCCAGCAGTCGTCCCCCGGAAGCGATGCACGCGTTAATTTCGTCGATTACGGGTTGCGATGTGCCAACGCCGACCAGCCACACAACGAAGTCTGCCTCTTCGACTTTCCGCAAGTAGGCGTCCGTCACTTCCTCCGAGTTTGCCGGCGTATATTCGAAAGCCCACGGCCGCGAAAACGGCAGGTCGCGCAGCGTCTGCACCGCTGTCATGCGGGCGAGCTCCATCTCCTTCGTCATGACGCTGCTGATGAACACCAGGAGATCGGACTCGCCACGGACCAAGGGGGCCTCAGATCTATCGGTCATCGGAAGCCTCCTTGCACACTGCCTCCGGGCGGATCCCGGTAGAATCTGGGGTCTTCAGGGAATCGGGCGGGTAGGTAACGCAGAGAGGTAGCCGCTGCTTCCGACGAGTCAAAGCGCTTCGCACCTCCTTCGCTCCGCTCCGGTCCTTCGGATGACTCGTCGCTCGCGCCGGCTCGGTGCTGGTCATGGCCGGCCGGATTCGGCCGGCCGTCGATACACTGGCCGGATGACCGAGACGGCTCTCTACGAGAAGCTGTTGGGCATCGAGCGGCCGTGGCGCGTGCGCGACGTGCGGCTGGCCCTCGAGCAGGGCGACGTCGAAGTGGGCGTGGAGTTCGCGGGCGAGACGCTGGCCTGCCCGGCCTGCGGCGCCGCGTGCCCGGGCTACGACCGACGGCTGCGGGTGTGGCGCCATCTGGACACGATGCAATACCGAACCCTGGTGCGGGCGGAGGTGCCGCGGGTGCGCTGCGCGGAGCACGGCGTCGAGCAGGTGCGGGTGCCGTGGGTGGAAGCGCAGTCGCGCTTCACGGCCCTGTTCGAAGCGATGGTGATCGATTGGCTGAAGGTGGCCAGCTTCGCCGCCGTGGCGCGGCAGTGCCGGTTGAGCTGCGACCAAGTGACCGGGATCCAGGAACGGGCGGTTCGGCGGGGGTTGTCGCGGTGCCCGGTGGCCGCGGCGGCAGCGGTCGGGGTGGTTTTCGAACGTCAAGAAGACCTTGTACACGTCGAGGTGCTCCGCGCCGCAGAGTCTCGGGGTCATCGCTCTACCACTTTGCCTCGAGCCTCCTGCAACCGGGCATCCGTTCCTGCACTGTGCATGGGTCGTTGCGGGGCACGGAGTAGCTTCTTGAAGCGGAAGTAGCTCCTCTTCCGCGGCAGGTCAGCGAGTCTGTCATATGCGTCTGAGTAGCTCCACGAATGGCTGACGAACAAATGGTGTGTCCGCCATGCTCTTTCCCTCATGGGATCGCCCTGCTTCAGTAGTCACCTCACCTCACAATTACCGGACCCTTCTGAACCGCCTCCGTCAGCTTGTCTTCCTGCTCTCGCAGCCACTCCCGCACCGCCGCCTCGTCCTGCAGCGTTCCACGGCGCACATGGATTGTCGTCGTCTGGGGCGGAGACGCGCCGTCCGTCGTACCTCCGCCGCCGGGCGCCGCGTCGGCATCGATCTGCGCCGCCGCTCCCAGCAGTGCCTGTCCGATCCGCACCTCCACCGCGTCGATCTCGGATCGCCACGCGGCGAGCGACCGGGCTTCCAGCGCGTGCAGCAGATTCTTGTCGGTCGCCACGGCGAGCGGCGGCGGCGCGTCGAGGCCGAGTCGCCCGCGAATCTCGTCCTGCGCCGTGGCGTCCAGCCTCGCCCAGGTCGCATCACCGGCGAGCGTCGCGCGGGCTGCTTCGGTCGCGCCGGTCAGTTCCCGGTGGCTCTCGACCAGCGCGGCGCGCAAGGCGGCGGCGAGAGTGGCCACGATCGGCCGTACGTGATCCGTCTCCGCGAGCAGGGAACGCTGCGCAACGACGGAGTCCATGTCCGCACCGGCACTCGCGGCGGCCGGCAACCCGCCGGCGTGGCGGCGGAAGGCGAGCGCCAGATCCCAATCCGGCTTTCGGGCCGCGGCGCGTTCCGCAAGGGTTGCCCAGTCTGCGATCGACTGCTCCAGCTCGTCCTTGCGTCCGTGGATCTCCGCGAGCTGCTCGGACCCGGCCAGCCGCTTGAGATCGTCGATGGCCGCGGCGTCCGGAGCAGGCGGCAGCGGGGCCGCCCCGCCCGCGCGGCCGGCGAGGGCTTCGAGTTGCCCGAGGAACTCCGGCGCCCGGTTCTCCTCCTCGCCGCTCTTCGCATTGACGCCGAGCCTGTTGAACAGTCCGCGGAGCGCGATCCGCTGGCTCGTGGTAAGCCGTACCTTCTCGGGACGGAACTCGGCCGCCTTGATGCCGGCCTGGTCCAGCGCGCCGGCGGCCACCGGCTGCCCGTTCCGGGTCGCGCGCAGGTGACCGGCGCGATGCAGGGTGATGAGCACTGCGTCGATGGCGTCCTGCGGCCAGCCGTAGGGGGCCGTCTTGAGCACCCTGTGGACCGCCGTGCCGCGGGCGCCGGCCCCGATCGTGCCGAGCACTTCCCTGGCCACCGGGTGCGCGTCGGTGGGGCCATCCCAACCGACCACCTTGAGAGGCTGGTCCGATCCCTGCCGGGCGCGGGTTACCGCGACCTCCCAGCCGCGATGATCGCCGTCGTCGAACCGCGGAAAGAGGCGCGCGAGCGATGCGCCGGCGCCGGTCCTGAGCTTCTCGCCCAAGCCGTCGCCAAATACCTCGGTGCCGCCCCCTTGGAGCACCGTCGCCGCGCGCACCACGTCGCGGACGATGGCGTCCCGGTCCTGAGCAGCGCCGGAGAGCCGGCTCTCCATGCTCGCGCGGGCCTCCCGCCCTTCCGGCGAGGCGGGTACGCCGTAGTGATCGAGGACCTGCCGGGCCGCCTCCGCATCCAGGACGTGACCCCGAAGGAGATCGGCGCTCTTCTTCGGAAGATGGACGTGCAGTGTAGCGTCGCCGGCCCCTAGCCGGCGCGCCTCGTTGTCGACCTCCTTGCGCCCGCACGACCAGCCGTCGCGCAGCCAGACGCTGACCACCTCGCCGTTTGGGGGTGGCGGCTCGCCGCCGGTGTGCATCGCCAGCTTGCGGCGCAGCCGGGCCTGCCCTTGCAGGGGCTTCATTCCCCCGAGCACGTCCTGCACGGCCTGACCGAAGAGCTGGTCACGACGGGAAGTGATCTCGACCTCCGTCAAGGCCTGCCGGCGCTCGCGGAAGGCGCGCTCCCACTCGGCGCCCTCCGTGGTCTGCAGCCGATACTCTTCGGCGACCTGCATGAGCACGCCTGACTTCGCCAGCGAGGCGAGCATGCCGGCGATTCGGTGGCGCAAGGGACCGGAATCCGTTGTGACGTCGTCAAGCAGCAGGTCGGCCAGTGTGGCCGCGTTGGCCCGCACGCCGAGATCCGTGCCTTCCTGCCGCGGCAGCTTCCCGATCAGGAAGACCAGCCCGCAGAGGTCGCGCTGGAGCCGCCCCTCCTCGCTGCCGCCGTTCAGCTTCTGGATCCGCGTGTTGATCTCGTTGGGCAACACGCCGGTATTGACGAGGCTCGGCGCAAGGGCGTCGAAGAGGTCGCTGGCCGGAATGGTGGCTCCCAGTGGGCGGTCGGCCACGCGGGCGAGCGAGTCGTGCAGGATGCGCAACTGCGACCGGAGCTGGCTCTGGCTTCCAGCGGCATCGGCGGCCTGGAAGCACGCCTCCCAGAAGCGCCGCCGCGTGCAGAGCAGCGGATAGTCGGCCGCGCGGATGCTCGCGTCCTCCGGCCGCGTCCCGATGCGGGTGCCCTGCAGGTGGCGAGCGACCTCGCCCGCGTGGGTCTCGAACATCTGCTCGATCTCGGGGCCGGCGCTCGGCCGCTTGTGGAGCAGCACCTTGCGGGTCACCGCTTCGACGTCCGCGTCGGTCAGCTCGACGGCGATCCGGAAGCGGTCGCGAAGCCACATCAGGGCTGGGGCACCGGCCGAGAGCGCCGACTGCCCGGCGCCCACGAGCATGACGCGGCTGTCGAACTGGGTCTGCACCGCCTCGGCCACTTCCGTGAGGGCGGCGGAGCGATCCTGGGCCTCGTTGATGTACTGCTGCACCTCGTCGAGCACGAGGATGGTGTGCGGCAACTCACCGTTCACGGCGTCCGCGGACAGAGCCAGCCTGGCAGCCTCGATGAACTCCTCTGTCGAGATGTCCGTTCTCGGTGGCGGGAACTGCCGGGTCAGCAGTTGCCGGGCCGCCTTGACGTCGGTCGCGAAGCTGGCATCCGCGGCGATCAGCGCGCCCGCGATGAGGGGGCTGACATACAGGCTGTTGAGCTCCCGGATCCAGTCCTTCCCCGCCTGCTCGACCACGGCGCGCACGCCGGCGAGCAGCCCCCGCTCGCGCAGCCAGAAGCAGAAGCGCGCCTGCGGGTACTGCGCCGGCAGGCCGCGCGCGCGGAGCAGTATCGACAGAACGGTGTGACGAACGTGGTCGACGCTGCCGCCGAGCAGGGTCCCGGCGGCCGCCACCGGAGACCGCCCGGCCCGGTGCGCGTGGGTATCCAGCTCGCGAAGCTGCGCCTGCACCTCGTCGGGCAGGCCACCGCGCACGAGGCCGCGGGCGGTCGCGCCGTCGGGGAACTCGGTATTCGTCCACAGGTGGGTGAGCATCTTCAGGAGGTGCGACTTGCCGCTGCCAAAGAAGCCGCTCACCCAGGCCGAGTCCTGCTTCGGGGTCCCGAGGTTCGCGAGGTAGCGGTCGAGGATGCGCTGCAGAGCGTCTCCGAACTGCCCGTCGCAGACGAACGTCTCCAGCTCCGCGCGCAGTTCCTCCCGGGCTGCACCGTCGTCGACGTCGGCGATGCGCGCCTGCCCGTTGTTGGCGAGCCGCTCGGTGCGCGGGTCGCGGTCGAGCGCTTCGTGGATCTTCACAGGGCCGGTCCTCCACCGTGCAGCGTGATCCCCTGGGCCAGGTAGTTCCAGCCGTCGCGGGCGTCGAGCAGCCGGTAGTTGCTCTCGTTCTTGGTGCCCGGGAAGAAGACCACGAGCCGGCCGCGAATCGCCTGCTCCACGGAGCGAATCACCTCCGATACGCGCAGAAACCCATACAGCGAGGCCACGCCAAGCAACGCGACCACACCGTTCTCGCCGGCCGCTTCAAGCTCCTTGCGCAGCCTGGCGGCTACCTCCTCCCGGAACTCGCCCTCCAGTTTCATTCCGAGCAGCTCCGGATCCTCGAACCACGACTCCCGATACTCGTCGGCTGCCATCCATTCGGCGAACCAGCGCGTGCAGTCGACCAGCGCCCAGTCGTGCCCACTGCGTCGCGTCGCCTGCTCGAACTCGCCGACCCGTGCCCGCAGGGTGCGTTCGAGCTCCTTCTCGTAGACCAGCAGCATGACCCGTTGAGCTCCGGACACGCTGCGCTGCCACGGCACGCTCACGTGCCGCTCGTAGACCGCGGCCAGCTCCTCAATCCTACCCACCCTCAGCTCCTCGCCGCGGCGGGGTCGAGACGGCTGACATCGATCTCGACCACGCCCCCGCCTGCGCGCGCATGGATCAGGCCGAGCTGTTTCGCCTCGAACGCAACCGGCAGCAGCGCATCCCCGGTTCGATCGAGGACGCGGGTCCAGTAACAGTCGAGCAGTGCCTGACCTCCGAGTCCTTCGAGTGCACCGAGCCAGAGCGCCATGGCCAGCGAACCGGGGGTGGGAACCACACCGGTCCGCATCTTCCGCATTCGGCCGTGCAGGTGCCCCGACTGCGCCCACGAGCTCGCTGCGTTCCGCGCCACCTTGTCGAGGACCGCGTCGTTCAGCCGCGAGTTGACGACCTGCTGTATCCCATCCACGAATCTTGCCCTGACTAGCTCGGCCCCCACCGGCAGCGCGAGCACGGCAGGAGCCGTCGAACGCAGCAACGGATCGCGGGCCAGCGCGCACAGCATCGCCAGCAACGGACGTCCCGGACTGTCCACCAGCCAGAGCCGCCGCAGCACGCGAAAGATAGGTACGCGCGGGTCCAGCGCATACACTTCGCCCAGCCGCTGATTCGTCCAGCGGCGGGTAGCGACGGTCGCCTTCCCGAGGACGTTCTCGTCGACGATGGCCGCCGTGTAGTCCGCGCGATCGGCTCCCGAAGGAACGGCGGCGAGAAGATCGCCCAGCTCGGCAAGCATGATCGTACGACTGGTGTGGACGCTCCTCTCCCCGAACTTCATCCCGGCCTTGGTGACGCGTGCCTCGCCATCGGCACCGGCGGCGCCCTGGAACATCCTGGACATGATGTCCCGGACGCGGGAACGTGTCAAGCGATGGACCATTCCGCGCCGGCAAGTTTGCCGGCGCACGGCTGGCCGGCCTATTGGCGTGCTCGGCGCGAACCTACTCGTTCTCGTCGCCGTAGCTCACAAGCCGATCGATGCCGCCCCCCATCGCCCGTCGCGCCAGGCCGTAGCAGGGCGAGCCCCGTCACGAACATGAGAGACACGCCGGAGGACCCAGCGCGGCGGCCCGGTCCGCGCGATGGTGATGGACGTGCGCGGGCCAGGCGAGCCCCACCAGGACGTTGACGTCGCGCAGCGGCGTCACGAGTCTTCGTTGGCGGCGCGCACCATCTCCGGCGTGATGGGCGGACTGCCCGGGTCGACCGTGAAGCCGGGGATGCCGCGTTCAACCGCCGCCGGGCGGGGACGCAGGCTGCGCCGCGCCAACTCGGACAGGGCCGCACCGACCGAGATCCCACGTTCCGCGGCCAGGGCGCGCGCCGGCCAGGACGTCGTCGACGTTGAGCGTGGTGCGCATCGCCGCGCCAGCGTATCAGGCCATCGCCCCGGAAGGGGACGAATCGCGACCCCGAGACGCCGAGTCGGCGCGCTACTCGTCCCGCAGCGCGACGAGCGGATCGACGCTCATGCCCCGGCGCGCGGGGATGTAGCACGCGGCGAGGCCGGTCAGGACGAAGACGAGCGACACGGCCGCGAAGACGCCGGGGTCGGTGGGCTCGGTCGCGTAGAGGAAGCTGGAGAGCGCGCGCGACAGGGCCGCCGCGGCCGCGGCGCCGATGACGAGGCCCGTCAGCACCAGGACCAGGCCCTGCCGCAGCACCATGGCCAGGATCGACCGCCGCTCGGCCCCCAGGGCCAGCCGCAGGCCGAACTCGCGCGTGCGGTGGCTGACGGAGGTGGCGATGACGGCGGCGATGCCGCTGACGGTGATGACGAGGGCGAGCGCGGCGAAGAGGCTCAGCAGCAGCACCGAGAGCCGCCGCGTCGCCGTCGCGCCGGCCCGGGTCTCCTCCAGGGTCCGGAAGTTCTCGACCGGCTGCTCGGGATCGACGGCGTGCACGGCGTCCCGCACCTGGCCGCTCAGGGCGCGCGGGTCGGACTGCGCCCGGGCGAGGACGCGGGTCGGCGAGCCGGTCCCCTGGAGGAAGGGCCGGTAGAGCTGGTCCGGCGGCTCGCGTTCGAGCCCGTGGTCGCGCACGTCGCCGACGACGCCGACGATGGTCACCCAGGTCTCGCCGTCGTCGAGGGTGACGCGCTGCTCGAGGGGAGTCCCGCCGTCGCGCCAGTGCCGCTCCGCCAGCGAGCGGCTGACGACCGCCACCTGGGTCGTCTCCGCGTCGTCGAGCCGGGTGAAGCCCCGGCCCGCGAGGAGGGGGACGCCGACGACGGCGAAGTAGTCCGGGCTGACCACGCGCGTCTCCAGCTCGGGCCTGAGATCCGGATCCTCGTAGGTGCGCCCCTCGATGGCGAAGCGCTGCTGCTGGCCCACCTCGCTCGCCATCGGGAAGCCGCTGGCGACCGCCGCCGCGGTCAGCCCGGGCCGGCTCTCGAGGCGCGCGAGGACGTCGGTGAAGAGCTGCCGGCGGCTCTCGGGCGTCGTGTACTTCGACCAGTTGGGGAAGACCTCCGCCGTCAGCACGCGCTCCGCGTCGAACCCTGCGTCCACCTGCTGCAGGCGGTAGAAGCTGGTCAGCAGCAGCCCGGTGGCGAGGAGGAGCGCGAAGGCGGCCGCCACCTGCGACGCCGTCAGCAGCCCCCGAACGCGACGCCGCGCGGGGGTGTCGGTGGTGTGCGCGCCGGCCTCCTTGAGGGCCGCGGCCACGTTGCGCCGTCCCGCGACGGCCGGCGCCGCGCCGAACGCGACCCCGGTGGCCAGCGACAGCCCGAGGGTGAAGGCGAGCACCCGCCCGTCCACCGCCACCTCCGTCGTGCGGGTCGTGAACAGCGCCGCGAACGCCACGAGGAGGTCGAGGCTCAGCCACGCGATCAGCAGGCCGAAGGCGCCGGCCACGACCGCCAGCAGGCTCGACTCCGTCACCAGTTGCCGCAGCAGGCGCCCGCGGCCCGCCCCGAGGGCCGAGCGGAGGGCGAGCTCGCGCTCGCGCCGGGTCATGCGCGCCATCGTGAGGTTGGCGACGTTGGCACACGCGATGAGCAGCACCAGGAGCGTGGTGGCGAGCAGTACCAGGAGCGTGGGACGGGCCTCGCGCGTCAGCTCGTCCGCCAGCGGTAGCGGGGTGGCGGTGTATCCCGAATCGTCCGGATAGGTCTCCGGATGCGCGCGCTGCAGCCGGCCCGCCACGGTGGCCAGCTCCGCCCCGAAGCGGTCGACTCCCACGCCCGGGGCGAGCCGGCCGAAGGCGGTCATGCCGCGGAACGCGGTGCGGTCCTCCTCCATCCGGGCCTCGGCGGCGGCTCGGAAGGGGCAGGCCGACGTCGGCATGTAGACGTCGTTCTCCCGCGGGTACTGGGGCACCGGCGGCAGCACGCCGACCACCGTGTGCGGCCGGTCGTTCATCTCCAGCGCCTCGCCGACGATTCCCGGATCGCCCCCGAAGCGCTGCTGCCAGTACGGGTAGCTGAGGACGAGCACGGCCTCCGCCCCGAGGTCGTCGTCGGCGTCGCGGAACGTCCGGCCGTGGAGCGGCTGCACGCCGAGCACGTCGAAGAAGTTCGCCGACACCACCCCGGTCAGCACGCGGTCCGGCTCGCCGCGGTCGAGCAGGGTGAACGACATCCCGTGGTACTCGACGAACCCGTCGACCGTGGCGAGCTGCTCCCGGTAGTCGCTGATCTCCTTCACCGAGAAGGGGATGTTGGCCGTGCCGGCCCGCGCCGCCTGCTGCCGGGCGAGCACCAGCTCGTGGCCGTCGGCGTAGGGCAGCGGCCGCAGCAGGACCCCGTCGACGAGGCTGAAGATGGCGGTGTTGGCGCCGATGCCGAGCCCGAGCGTAAGCACCACCGTGAGGGCGTAGCCCGGCGACCCGAGCAGCGAGCGCACGCCGTAGCGCACGTCCCGTATCAGCGTGTCCAGCATGGTCTCATCCGGAAGTTCGAGGTCGCGTGACCATATCACGCGACGACTTCGGCACCCTCCGTCATCAACAGCACCCGCAGTATCGAGCGATGGCACTGCTGCTCGTCTGCGCAGT
>JAPOWL010000158.1:0-2349 GCA_026707615.1 Acidobacteriota bacterium
CTTCCTCCTGCCGGCCGCCTGCGGCAGGAACTCGTTGATGTAGGCAGTGACCGCCTCGTAGATGGCGTACTCGTCGGGTCCGAGGGCGAAGCTGACTGTTCGGACGTGGCGGTCGGGGAACAGGCGGCGCCCGTGGAGGTCCTTCAGATCTTCCTTCAGGCGCCGGAGCGACCAGGGGCAGTCGTCGCCGAGCCGCAGGATCTCGCGGCGGACGCGTCCGGCGTCCTCTCCGACGCGATGCGGTTCGGGGAAGAGATCGAGGTCGAGCAGGCGGATGAAGTGCGCGAAGCGGTCGTCGTCACCGTGGTGGGGCGTCGCCGTCAACAGCAGCAGGTTGTCGCAGTGTCCGGAGAGCCTTTCCGCGAGCTGGTAGCGCTTCGTGCGCTCGACCTCGTCGCCGCGGCCAGCCGAGCGCTTCGTGTACGCGCTGCACTTGTGTGCCTCGTCGATGATGACCAAGTCCCAGCGCTGTTGCCAGACGCGCTCCCGCACGCCGTCCTGCTTGGCGTAGTCGATCGACGCGATGACCTGGGCCTCGCGCTCCCAGAGGTTGAGAAGCTGCTGCTGGTCGTTCCCGGAATGGATGATCTGGAACGGCTCGCCGAAGAACCGGAGAAGCTCGTCCTGCCACTGAATGGTCAGCGGGGCCGGGACCAGGATCAGACAGCGATCGACGGCTTGACGCAGCTTGAGCTCCTTGACGAGAAGCCCGGCCATGATTGTCTTGCCCGCCCCCGGATCGTCGGCCAGCAGGAAGCGCAGCCGTGGCTGCGGCAGCATCTTCCGATAGACCGCCTCGATCTGGTGCGGCAACGTCCGGATGCCCGACAGGCTGACCGCGAACTGACGGTCGTAGGCGTACGCGAGGCGGATGCGGGTGGACTCGACCAACAGGCGGAGCTTCTCGGGATCCGCCGGTGGATGATCAACTGCCGACTCCGGGGCGGCTGCCAACAGCGGCGCCAAGTCGTCGCCGGACAGCACGGCCTCGTCGAGTTCGCCGCCGGCCAGCCGGACACGGAGCTCCGCGCCCGAGCCGAGCGGGCGCGCGTCCTCAATAGTCACCGCGTCAACGAAATGACCCGGCAACGTCACACGGCAGCCGATCAGGCCCTCCAGCGAGATGACGCGCGGCTCCATCGGCGAGATCATACGCGCGCTCGCGCCGGCGCGGGCTTGCGGGCGAAGGTACGACGCAACCGATTCGCGCGTGTGGTCACCGACCCGAGCCGGGAACCCGGGCAACGCATGGCTGACGAGACCGCCGCTGCCGCTGAAGGAGCCCCGGCGCTGGCTGCGTCCCGAGAGCGCGCGTGCTGCCCGGATGCTCGCCCGGCGCTACCGGACGGTGCCCCGGCGGTCACAACCATCTCCGCCGCGGTGGGCTCATGCTGTGACTTTGGCTGCGGGCAAGACCGTCGCCATGTGCAAGCCGACACGTTTCTCGTGTTACACTGTTTTCTTGTCCACGTGACGCGTTGGAGCCTATCTGAAGGTTGCCTGATGAAGAACGTGACGATTACGTTGCCCGAGGACACCGCCCGCTGGTTGCGGATCAAGGCGGCCGAGGACGATCGCAGCGTCTCCCGCTGGATCGGCGAGTTGCTGGAGCGGATGCGGCGCCAGCAGGACGAGTACGACGTTGCGATGCAGCGCTACCTTGCGATGAAGCCGCGCAAGATCGAATGGCCGGGGGGGCGCCGGCCCACGCGACAGGAACTCTATGACCGGCCCGGTCTTCGTTGACACCAACGTCTTCGTCTATCGGCACGATGCATCCGATGCGGCGAAGCAGGCCCGAGCTCAGCAATGGATCGCGCTGCTCGCCCGCAGCCGCACGGGTCGCCTGAGCTTTCAGGTCCTGCAGGAGCTCTACGCGACGCTGACGCGCGTCGGGCGGTTGAACTTCGATCCCGCGGACGCCCGGCAAATCGTGGATGCGCTCGCCACGTGGCAACCGATCCCGATCGAGCTGGGCATCCTGCGGCGAGCCTGGCTGGTCGAGGAGCGGTTTCGCCTGGCTTGGTGGGACGCCCTCATAGTCGCCACTGCGCAGGCGGCCGAGTGTCCGGTTCTGTTGACCGAGGACCTGCAGAACGGACAGGTGTTCGACGGCCTCCGGGTGGTCGACCCGTTCGCCGCGGCCGACAGCAGCCCGCAACAGGTGCTGGAGGTGTTGGGATGAGGTCTCCACGGGCGGGAGCAGCGGCGAACGCGCAATGAGCGGGCGATCTACCCCGGAATGAGCGGGCTTTGTCGTCAGGCCCTCGGACCACGGTCGAGCCCTCGAACGGACACGTCAGCGTCAGATCTCGGCATTCGGTCTTGTGACGAGATCTGTCCGGTCAT
>JAPOWL010000158.1:2359-9650 GCA_026707615.1 Acidobacteriota bacterium
CGGGAACGCCTCGCCCGGGTCCAGGGTGCGCAACTCGCCCGCCTCGAGGGACTGGATGATGAACGGGGAATGGGATGTGCAGACGAACTGGATTCTCGGGAAGGTCTCTTTCAGGTCGCGAACCACTCGTCGTTGCCACCGCGGATGCAGGTGCACGTCGAGCTCGTCAACGAGGACCAGACCTGGGGTTTGCCGCAACACGGCTGACCCTTCGGGGTCATCCTCTCCCGTCTCCGACACGAGATGGGAGTTTTGCATGACGGCCTTGGTTGCGACGTCGGCGACCAGGGCCGCCATCATCCGCTGTCCGGCGCTGAGATTGGAGAACGGCTGGCCCTGCCCCGCGATGGAAAGCACGATCTCCTGGCGGTCACCGTCGTACCACAGTCCGTCAGCCCCGGGAATGCAACGAAGGACGGCCCCCGTTACGATCTCGTAGCCCGGCCTCCAGCGCCCACGCCGATTGACGGAGGCGATCGCTTCGCGTTGAAACCAGACTCTCAGGTCGCCTGTCCGGATTCGTTCCTGGAAGCAGTCGTAGAACGCCTCCCAGCGGCGGGTGGGGCGGTGCGCCCGCAACGTCCTGGTGTCCCGGGATCGCGACGGAAGCCAGGCGCGCCCGGCACCGTAGTAAGCAATGACGGGACTGGACGGGTTGTCGCCCGCACGGTCCCGCGCAAAGTGATTCTCGATGAGCCGCAGGGCTTCGGCCGCCTCGACGTTGGTCGTTCTCGATCCGTGCAGGCGAATCTGCCGGCGCCACTCGAGCTCGTGACCGGCGATCTCGCCCGTAGCAGTGACGGACACCGGTTTGCATTCCACGAACCGACTGCGGTCGCCCTCGTGCCTGACGCCGAGACGGATCTCGTTGCGAAGGATGTTCCTTCCGCTGTTCGCCAGCATGGAATCGGGCGGCTTGACGAGCCAGATGCCGGCGGCGACCGCGAGCGCGTCGAGAATGGTCGTCTTTCCGGCACCATTGTCACCCACGAGCAGAGTGAACCGAGGGTGCAAATCCAGCGATTGCTCCTCAAAGCGCTTGAAGTTCCGAATACGGAGTTGATCGATTCTCATGTCTCGTCAAGCTCCGCAACGGGTCCTGCATGAGCCCGAGGGCCGTCCGCGGTGTGCTCCGCTGGCTCGGGCGCGAGCCCGGCGATGTCCCTGGGAGTACAGGATGGTGTCGCCCGGACCGCCGTTCGTTGGAGTCCGCGACTCGGTACCCGACCCGCCCGCCGGGCGTCCTCGTTCGGGACTGCATCGACGAGCATGGCCCCGCCAGGCGGCGCGCCGACCGACGAGGCTCGCCAAGGATGCAGCAGGCCCCACGAGGGAGATCATACGCATGCCGAACGGACGCGACAGGCGTCGGACCTGCGCCGCCGGCCTCAGTGATGGTGGTGGAGGATCGCCTCTTGCTCGGCGACCTGCTTGTCCCGCCGAATCTTGGATGCGGCCTTCCGCGCCGACTTCAGGTTCATCTCGCGGGTGCCTTCGGAGCTGACGGCGAACATCGAGATCAGCCGCTCGACCTCGCCGCTCCGGCACAACGGGCAGGCCACGGGGCCGCTCTTGGGGAGGATGACGGCCTCGAACTCCTTGCCGCACGCGCCGCAACGGTACTCGTAGATCGGCATGGCTGACGGGCAGTGTGGATCGGCGGCGAACCGGGGGTCAAGCAGCGGGCGCGGCTCGAGCCGGAGTCACCGGCCCTCACGGGAGAAGGTCGTCGACCGCGATCTCCGTCCCGGGGCGCGCGAGCGGAGCGACCCTGTCCCCGCGCCGGTAGACGTGGACGGACCGGTATCCGTTCGCGGACGGCTCGCGGTGGACTTCGAGCCGGGCGCCGGGCAGGGCGACAATCCAGTATTCCGGCAGGCCGTGGCGCGCGTAGAGTCGCTGCTTGACGGTGCGATCGCGCCGCAGCGAATCGTCCGACACCTCGACCACCAGCAGTGCCGTGGCGGGATGAGCGTCGAGATAGTCGCCCGGGGCGCCTTCGACCACGGCGATGTCCGGCTCCGGTTCCGAGTCGGGACCGATAGCCAGCGGGGTCTGCGGCCGGACGTGACAGCCGGCACCGAATGCGCGCTCGACCACCTTGGTGACCATGATCACCGCCGCGGCGTGCCGGCTTCCCTGCGCTGTCATCCCGACGATCTCCCCGTCGATCAGCTCGATCCGATCGTCCGGACCGAAGACGCCGGCGTCGACCGCGCGGTCGTACGCCTCACGGCTCCAGCGGTAGGTTCCGGCGGTCGCGTCGGCCAAGGGGCTACTCCAGTAGCGAATGCAAGAGTTGAGCCGGGTGCAGCGCCCGGACGCCGGCGAAGTCGTGGACCTGGTGACGGCACGACGTTCCGGCGGCGACGAGGACGCCTTCGGGGCCGAGCTCGCGTACGGCGGGAAGGAGGCGCCGCTCGCCGATCTGGCGGGAGATGTCGAAGTGCTCCCGAGCGTAGCCGAACGAACCGGCCATGCCGCAGCAACCGGAGTCGAGATCGGTGACGCGGGCGCCCGGAATCCGGTCGAGGAGCGCCTTCGCGGGCGCTACCAGGCCGAGCGATTTCTGGTGGCAGTGGCCGTGGAGGAGGATCTCGTCCGGGCCCGAGCGGAGCGCGAGCGATGCGCCGCCTTCGTCGAGCCGCCGGTTCAGGAAGTCCTCGAACAGCACGCAGGCGGCGGCGACTTCACGCGCCCGCCGCTGCGCCTCGCCGCGGAGGAGCGCCGGTACGTCGTCGGCGAGGGCCGACAGGCAGCTCGGCTCGAGCAGCACGATGGGCGTCCCCGCCGCGGCCAGCGGATGAAGCCGGCGAACCGCGTCCGCGGCCCGGTCCCGCGCTGCGTCCAGAAGGCCCTGGGAGATAAGCGGCCGGCCGCAGCAGGCGTCAGGTCCCAGGGCCACCCTGAGACCTGCCCCTTCCAGAACGTCCGCCGCCGCGAGGCCGATGTCGGGGTCGTAGTAGTTGGTGAAGGTGTCGCTGAACAGGACGAGGTCGGCTGCACGCGAGGCGGCGTCCTCCGGGACTGCGGCGCTCTCCCGGGATGCGGGGCCGTGGCGTGAGGCCGAGGCGGGACCCTGGCGCGCGGCAAGCCCGCTCCTTCCCTCGGCCGATCGCTCGCGCCACGCCTGCGCCAGCGTGCGCGGCGCCCACGGCGGCAGCGAGCGGCGGCGGTCGATGCCGAAGACGACCTCGTTCAGCCACCGGACCCAGCCGCGCCCGAGCCACGGATTGACGAGCGGCGCCGCTCGGCTGGCCAGCGCCGACAGGTCGTGGATATGCCCGAGCACGCGCGCCCGGAGCGGCGTGCCGTGGCGCCGCCAGTAGTCGGCGAGAAACTCGCTCTTGAAGCGCGCCATGTCGACGCCGATCGGGCACTCCGTCTTGCACGCGCGGCACTCCAGGCAGAGATCGAGCACGTCGTGGACGCCGCGGTCGCCCAGCCCGACCTCGCGCGGGCCCTCCCGGCCGAGCGCGCCCGTCATCGCCAGGCGCAGGACGTTGGCCCGGCCCCGCGTCGAGTGCGCCTCGTCGCGCGTCGCCATGTACGACGGGCACATCGTGCCGGCCAGGGTCTTGCGGCAGGCGCCGACGCCGCTGCACATCTCGACCGCGCGTCCGAGCCCGCCGTACTCGCCGTGATCGAAGGCGGCGGGGGGATCCGGCGTCCGGTAGGCCGGTCCGTAGCGCAGATTGGCGGTCAGCGGCGGGGCGTCGACGATCTTGCCGGGGTTGAAGAGACCCTCGGGATCGAACGTCCGCTTGACGGTCCGGAACGCGTCGTAGAGCTCGGGGCCGAACATGCGGGCCATGAACGGCCCGCGCACGAGCCCGTCGCCGTGCTCGCCCGACAGGGCGCCGCCGAACTCCAGCACCAGGTCGGCGATCTCGGTCGCGATGGCCTCGAACTGCCGGACGCCGTCCGCGGTCTTCATGTTGACCACGGGGCGGACGTGGAGACAGCCGACCGAGGCGTGGGCGTAGACGCCGGCCGTCGTGCCGTGGCTGCGGACGATGCCGAGGAAGCGCGCGATGAAGTCGCGGAGCTTCTCGGGGGCGACGGCCGTGTCCTCGACGAACGAGATGCTCTTGGCGTCCCCCTTCATCGCCATCGACAGGCCCAGGGACGATTCGCGGAGCTTCCAGATCCGGGCCTGGTCGGCCGGCGCGGTGGCGCGCGCGGTGTGGGTGGCGCGGCCGCGGGCGCGGACGTCCGACTCGAGGCGCTCGAGGCGCGGCGCGAGCTCCTCCGCAGAATCGCCGTACAGCTCGACGCAGAGCAGGGCGCCGCAGTCGGTCCGGAGGACGGCGCGGCGCATCGCGTCGAGCGCCGGGTTCTCGCGCGCATGATCGAGGATGGAGCGGTCCATGACCTCGACCGCGGACGGGTCGTGCTCGAGGATGGCCGGGGTGTCGCCGAGCGCGTCGAGCAGATCGTCGTACTCGATGGTCAGCACGGCCTTCGCGTTCGGCAGCGGCACGAGGTTGAGCCGGGCTTCCACGATCAGGCCGAGCGTCCCCTCGGAGCCGACGACGAGCCGGGCGAGGTTGAAGGGCTCACCGGCCGCCGCCCGCGCCGGCGTGAAAGCGTCGAGGTTGTACCCGCCGACGCGGCGCAGGATCTTCGGATAGCGACGGTCGATCTCGTCCGCGTGACGGGCGGCGAGTTGCCGGACCGTCCGATAGCAGGCGCCTTCGAGCGTCGGTGCCGCGCACGCCGCCGCGAGCTCGTCTCCGTCCAGCGGGCGGAGATGCGCGACCGAGCCGTCGGACAATGCGACGTGCAGGTCGAGGACGTGATCGATGGTCTTTCCGTAGCGCACCGACCGCGCGCCGCTCGAGTTGTTGGAGATCATCCCCCCGATGGTTGCGCGGCTGGCCGTCGAGATGTCCGGCGCGAACCGGAGGCGGTGGGGGGCGAGCTGCGCGTTCAGCTCGTCGAGGACGATGCCGGGCTCGACGAGCGCCCAGCGCTGGCCGACGTTCACCTCGAGGAGCCGGTTGAAGTGCTTCGACATGTCGAGCTGGAGCCCCGCTCCGATCGACTGCCCGGCCTGCGAGGTTCCGCCGCCCCGCGCCGTGATCGAGCATCCGTGCGCCCGGGCGCAGGCGATGGCGGCAAGGATGTCGTCGCGCGAGCGGACGATGGCCACGCCCAGCGGCTGGATCTGGTAGACGCTGGCGTCGGTCGAGTAGAGGGCCCGGGAGACCGCATCGAAGCGCACCTCGCCGTCGAGGCGCGCTTCGAGATCGCGGCGGAGGTCATCCATCCGCCGCAGTATAGGCCGGCCCCCGGCGGGGCGCCGTCCAGATCCAGCCCTCGCGTTCGGCGGCGCTCCGATCGGTCGGCGGCGTTGCCCGTCCCGCCACGAAGTCCTCCGCGGCCAGAACGCAGACGGCAGCATCAAGGACGTCTGCGTTGTCCGAGAGAGCCGCCACGAGGTGCGCCGGGATCGTCATCTTCCGCCGCGCTCGTCAACCGGGGAGCGTCTCGCGTCGGGCCAGCCGCGAGCCATGTCTCTCATCCGCGGTCCGGCGTCGGGCCAGTCGTGGAGGGTGGCCGGATCGAAGTCCGCGCCGTTGGGCCAAACCAGGGTCCAGGTGTCGGGGTCGATTCGGACCTGTTCGAACAGGGTCCTGTCGCGCAACGCCCCGTAGAGTTCTCCGCGCAGAACCGGCCGGAAGTCGATCTCTCGCTGCACTCCGTCGTCGAACCGGACACTCACGACGAACGGCTCGATGACCTTGCACCATGTCACGCGGTACAGGGGATGGTTCATGGCCACAGGTTCACCGCAGCGGAGGGATTCGAAGGGGCGCCCGTCCGGACTGCAATCGCTGCCAGTCCGTCGCCAGCTCAGCGCGGTGTATCTCCGCCCAGGCTTCCACGAGCCGGCGCTGCGTGCGGGGCAGTTGGCAGAAGGTTGTCTATCGTGAGAGCTGCGGGGTCTCGTTCGCTGGCAGCGCAGGCGTGACCCACCACGTGTAGCCCTCCGCCAGCCGTGCGAACTCCGACCAGAGGTCGGACCCCGACCAGATGTCGGGAAACCCGGGCGCGTCGTTGGCCTGATCGGGGACCAGTCCTGGCAGCGAGTCGGGGAAGGTCTCGAAGTAGATGATGAAGACCACGCGCCGACTCTCTCCGTAGTCCGTCGCGGAGTAGAAATGCAGTCGGCCACCCAGAAGCTCGGCGGCGCCCTGCACCTGCAGCTCGATGTTCCGGAAGACCGCGTCGAAGTGCTCCCGGCGCACATCCACCAGATTCACGCCGTAGAAGGGTGGCTCCAGCGACGGCATCTCCCGAGTAAAACGCTCGCCCCACCGGGGCGCGTCCGGGCTGATCTCCGGAAGAGGCTGGAAGGCCGACGGAAACTCCTGCTGGGAGGACTCTGACGAAGACGCCATCCGACCAGTGTACCCCGACCGGCGACATCCTCCGGACTGACGGCGCTCAGCGAGAGCAGCGGTTGACGCGGAGTCGGAGCTGGCTCATGGCCGGCTGTGTGCCATGAGCCAGTGACGAGGCGGCGCGGGGGCCCGGGCTGGCCGCGCGTACAAGACGATGGCCGCCGCGAACCCGTGCGGTCGGGTCCACGGCGGCCATCCGCGCGCCGACGATCGGGGGAGAAGGACGCCGCCAGCCCAGACGTCCCCCTCGCCCGCTTCGTGCTAGTGGGTGAACTGGAAGCCGCCGTAGGCCTCCATGCCGTGCTCGCCGACGTCGAGGCCCATCCGCTCCTCCTCGGGGCTCACGCGGAGCCCGATCGTGAACTGGAGGGCGAAGAAGATGGCCAGCGCGGCGATGAACGAGAAGGCGCCGTAGGCCAGCACGCCGATGAGCTGCGTCAGGAACGAGTGGCCGGCGCTGAAGATGCCCACGGCCAGCGTGCCCCAGATGCCGCACGTCAGGTGCACCGATATGGCGCCGACCGGATCGTCGAGCCCGGCGCGGTCGATGAGCAGCACGGAGCCGACGACGATGACGCCGGCAATGAGGCCGATGACCATCGCCGCGTTCACGCTCACCACGTCCGCCCCCGCCGTGATGCCGACGAGCCCGGCGAGCGCGCCGTTCAGCACCATGGTGAGGTCGGGCTTGTGCTGCACCGTCCACGACGTGGCCATCGCGCCGATGATGCCGGTCGCCGATGCGAGGCAGGTCGTCACGAAGACGAGCGAGACCAGCTCCGGGTCGGCGCTGAGCACGGAGCCTCCGTTGAATCCGAACCATCCGAGCCAGAGCAGAAAGACGCCGATAGAGGCCAGCGGCATGCTGTGCCCGGGGATCG
>JAPOWL010000569.1:0-2907 GCA_026707615.1 Acidobacteriota bacterium
GTCGTCGTTCGAGCGGTCGCGCGACCAGGTGTAGTGCGCCTGGAACTGCACCCCGCCGCCGAAACGCCGGCGCAGCGCGGTGGTCAGGGCCAGGTAGTCGGAACGGGCGGGCGACGCGCGCACGAGGATGGGTCCGTAGGCGGGATCGATTCGCCGGCCGGAGTAGACCGGCCGCCCGTACGCGTCGTGCTCCGGCGCCGGCACGTTCGCGTCGTAGTTCGAGGCCAGCGAGTCGCTCCGCGCGTGCAGCAGGTCGATCGACGCAGCGAAGTTGCCGCCGAACTCCCGCTCGTAGCCGAGGTTGACGCGGATGGTCCGGGGATCCTCGTAGCCCGGATCGAAGTGGCTCAGGGCCGGGATCAGGCCGCTCGGTGGACGTTCGTTGTCGATCGGGTCGCCCAGGGGCACGAAGCCCGTCTCGCCCGGCGTCACGATGGCGTTCCCGTAGCGCGGATAGATGCCGGTGTCGGTGTGGGCGGTGGAGAACAGCAGCGTCGGGGTGCGGGCGTAGAAGACGCCCCCGGCGGCGCGGACGACGCTCGCCGGGTCGGGCGACCACACGAGCCCCGCGCGCGGCGAGAAGTTGTCGAGGTCGTGGGGGATCCGGCGCCCGGCCGCGAGCACGTGCTCGATCTCTCGCGGGTTGAGGGTGCCGTCCCAGCGCGCGCCGATCTGCAGGGTGAGGCTCCGGTTCGGGCTCCAGGAATCCTGGACGTAGGCGCCGAGAATCTGCTGCGCCACCACGAAGTTGGGGTCCTGCATGCTCCCGAAGAAGAGGACGGCGCGGGCGGGCCGGCCGGCGGCGAAGTCGTGGAGCGTGTCGAAGTCGTAGCTGCCGTCGGCGTTCCCCGCGAAGAACTCGCTCAGGCCGTCGTGGCTCAGGGTGAAGCCCGCGCGCAGCTCGTGGTTCCCGGAGAGGACGGAGAATCGCTCCTGGATCTCGAGCTTCCGCTCGTCGTTGGTGACGGGCAGCCACCAGGGCTTGCCGAACGAGCCGAACGAGGGGCCGTAGATTCGGATGTTGGCCTGCAGCGCGCCCGCGGGCAGGTGCGAGCGGCGGTCGAAGTCGTCGTAGGCGTACTGGACGCGTAGCTCGTTCACGCCGCTCCGACCGACGACCGAAACGAGCGCGCCCACCGTGGAGTGGCTCCGCACGAAGCGCCGCGATTCCTCCCCCACGAAGTCCGACACGCGCGAGTAGCTCGTGTAGTTGTAGCGCGCCGTGAGCGAGTGCCGGTCGTTCGCCCGGTGGTTCAGCTTGCCGAACAGGATCAGGTTGTCGGTCTCCCGCACGAACTGCCCGCTCGCGGTGCGGCCCCGCTCGGGGTCGGCCGCGGCGGCTCCGTCGTCGTTCGGCCGGTACCCGGCCACCAGCTCGGGGAAGGCCGCGAGGACCGCGTCGTACTGCCCGCGGCCGCGGATGTCCCGCAGGAACGGCTGCCGCTGGGCGGTCTGGTCGTAGGAGACGAAGAAATGGGTGCGGTCGCGCCGGATGGGCCCGCCGAGGGACGCGCCCCAGTTGTAGCGGCGAAACTCGTCCACCTCGTAGCGCGGGTCGTCCGCGGGCACGCCGCGGGCGGCGTCGAGCGGCGAACGCGGCAGCCGCGCCGCCATCCCGTCGTCGCGCAGGAAGAGCACGCCGGAGCCGGAGAGGACGTTGGTGCCGCTCTTGGTGATCACGTTCATCCCGCCGCCGCCGGAGCGGCCGGCCTCGGCCGAGTAGCCGCTCGTGACCACCTGGAACTCCTGCACGGATTCCTGCGCCACCAGCGCCCCGCCGCCCTCGCGCGCGAGCCCGCCCCGCCCGAAGCCGAAGAAGGCGCTCTTCGCGTCGGCGCCGTCGATGGTGAACGCCGAGTTCACGGCGCGCTGCCCGCTCAGCGACAGCCGGCCCTGCGCGTCCACCTGCACCGTCGGCTTGAGGAGCGCGAAGCGCACGAAGTCGCGGCCCGAGATGGGGAGGTTGGCGATCTCCTCCTCGTTCACGTATGCCGCGGCCCCGGACCGCCCCACCTCGAGTAGCGGCGCCTCGCCGGTGACCACCACGGTCTCTTCGACCGCGGCGAGGCCGAGCCGCAGGTCCAGCTCGAAGCTCTGCCCGACGAGGAGGCGGACGTTCTCGCGCCGGGTGGTCCGGAAGCCGGCCAGCGACGCCTCGAGGTCGTACTCCCCGCCGGGAACCGCCCGGAGGGCGAAGAAGCCCTCCCGGTTCGTGACCGCCGTCCGGCGCTGACCGCGCGCGCGGTCCACGAGCGCGACCGTCACTCCCGGCAGGCTCGCGCCAGTGTCGTCCGTCACGAAGCCCTGCACCGACGCCAGCGACTGGGCCGCGGCCGGCGTGGCTACACCGAGGGCGAGGGCCAACGCGACGGCGGCCAGCGCGCGGCGCGGGCGTCGGCGACCGAGGGTGCGACGGAGCTTCATACGTCGGGGCGGCGGCTGGTGACGGTCCACGGAACGCAAAGACTCCCTTCCGCTGTCACGCGCGCAGCAGACGCCGCTGCAGCAGCGCTCGCATGTCACGGCGTCCGTCCGCGATCACCTGGACGTACACGCCGTCTCCGACGACACGGTAGATGACGCGGTACGGCTTGAAGAAGACCTCCCGGTACTCCTCAATCCCGAGCTCCAGCAATTCCCTCGGGTGGCTGCCGCGGTCGGGGAACGTGGACAACTCGTGGAAGGCCTGCTGGATCCGCTCCAGCACATGCTCCGCCCGGCCCGGCGCGTCTTGACGCGAGAGGTAGTCGAAGATCTCTTCAAGGTCGCAGGCTGCGTCATCGGTCAGCTGGACCGCATAGGGCATTCAGTCGGCCCGTCGCCGTTCCCGAAGCCGCGCCACGACCTTGCCGGCGGGCTGCACCTGGCCAGCTTCGATCTGCCGGTTGCCCAGTGCGAGCATCTTGA
>JAPOWL010000569.1:2917-9611 GCA_026707615.1 Acidobacteriota bacterium
CGGCCTTGGCTTCGCCGTTCTGGGTGATGATCAGGGGTCCGGGCCGATCCCTGAGCGTACGGAGGATCTCGGCGGCGTGGGCCTTCAAGTAGCTGATCGGCTTGATCCGGTCGGACAGTGACATGGAGACCTCGCGACGAACTGAATATAGTCCACGAACAGGTCTGCAGGCAACGCGGCCTGCGGTGGCGGGCCGCCGAGCTCGTCCAACTAGGCACCTCGATCGCCTGAAGACCGCGAGGAGGACGAGATGAGCATGTTGACGGAGAGAATGGATCAGGTGCCTCCGGCGCGCCGGAAGAGGGTCGACGAGCGCGCCCGAGCGCTGATTGCCGAGGAGATGTCGCTGCGGGACTTGCGCAGGGCGCGGAAGCAGACCCAGGTGCGCATCGCCGAAAAGCTCCGGATCAACCAGGAGAACGTGTCCCGTCTCGAACAGCGTAGCGACCTGCTGCTCTCCACCCTCAGCGGCTATGTCGCGGCGATGGGCGGCAAACTGAGTCTCGTGGTGGAGTTCCCCGACCGACCGCCCGTGGCGCTGACGGGCCTTGCAGCGCTGGACGACACTTCGGAAGGCGACCCGTCCACGGCGTCCCGGGAGGCGTGGCGATGAGCACCACGCCGCTCGCTGGCCGCCGCCGCGGGTATCCCGAGCTCCTACCTCTCCGACATCGAGCGCGGCGTGAAGCCCGGATCGGTGAAGGCGCTCAAGGGTCTCGCCACCGCTCTCGACGTGCCGCTGGACGATCTCGTGTGACCGCCGCGCGCCGTCCCCGGACCTCGTGTCCTGTTCCACCGCGACGGGGACAGCCCTTGCCTTCGGTCATCAATCACTGCGACCCAAACCGTGTGGCGACGTACTTGCCGACGTCCGCTCCGGCGAGTCGCACCGTGCCCGGGCCGCTCCTCACGTAGAGGTCACCCTCGGCCGTCTTCTCCAGCCCCTTCCAGCGTAGGTACACCGGCTCCGGGCTCCGCTGGCAACTCACCAGGCAGATCGTCTTCCCCTCGACGATCTGCGTCTTCGGGTCGATGCACGTCCCGGCGCGGTCGCCGAGGCCGTTGCGGACGGCCTGGGCGAGGTGGCGCATGAACTTGTCGTCGTCATCGAGGCGGTCGTGGTCGATGCCGAGCACGGTGCCCGCACGTTCTCGCGGGTGTTCACCCGGGCGCTGGCGTCGAGGCCGGCGTCGCCGTCGAGGGCCGAGCGGATCTGCTCGAGGGTGAGGCGGTGCTCGGGGCCGAGCTGCAGGCCGAAACGCTCGTTCAGCGCCTCGATGATTCGCGACAGCGGCTCCACTCCTCGGGGGCGGCGCCGCCGCGCGGCTTGCTGCTGGCCGGGTCTAGCGCCCCGCCCTGGCAGGGTGGTCTCGTAGTAGGGCTCGAAGGCCTTCCGGATCTCCTCGGCCTCGTTGGCGAAGTCGAGCACCATCACGCCCTGCTTGCCGGGGTGGGTGCGGTTCAGGCGCGACAGCGTCTGCACCGCGTTCACGCCGCCGAGCTTCTTGTCCACGTACATGGTGTGCAGCAGCGGCTGGTCGAACCCGGTCTGGAACTTGCTCGCGACGACCAGGAAGCGGTACTCGGGCTTCTCGAACTCGGCCGCCGTCTGCCGCTCGCCGACCACCCGGTCCTGCCCGGCCGAGTTCATGCCCGACTCCGTGTACCCCGCTACAGCATGCGCCAGGCATCGAGGAGCCCGTCTTCCGTCCGCCGTCGTCCTCCGTCTCGACCTCGTGGATGAACTGGCGGACGAGGTCGAGGACGCTGTCGCGGGCCCAGACCTCCTCCCACAGGTAGTCGGTGGGGAAGCCAGTCCGCGTGTGGCACCGGCGGGTTGCCCGCCCCGCCGAAGCGCCCCCGGTTGAACGGCAGGAACCGCGTCTTCGGCCCGGCGAGGCTGGTGGACACGAACACCTGCTCGGGGTCGACCGCGAAGTGGGCGAGGCAGCGGGCATAGCCGAAGAGAGGCTCGCGGGGGTCGCGGTCTTCCCGGTATTGCCGGATGGCGTCCTGGGAGTCATGGGACGGTGACGCGCGGTCGTGCCCGCCGACCCGTTCAGCGCGGCTTCAGGACCGAGAGATCGGAATCGTCCCGGCCGTATCGGCCTGACGTGAAATCGATCGGATCGTCGACCTCACGCGCCGGCAGGTCCAGATCGATGGCATCGTCGCCGAGGATGCGGCGGATCATCGCGCCGACCGGCTCGACGTCGACGACGGCGTCGGCCAGGATGCGACGCGCCGTCTCCTCCACGGACAGGCCGTCCCGTTGGGCCCGGATCTTCAGCCGCCGCATGATCTCGCCGTCCAGGCGCCGTACACTCAAGCTCGCCATGGCCCCGCTCCTCTGCTTGCAGTCATCAGACGCACAACTCCGCGCGGGCGGCGGAGAACCTGCATCGACACCGTCTGCCCCGCGTTCAAGTCGCGGCCCTTCGACGATGCGGAGCCGAACGCCAGAGTGCCATCCGGGACTCAGCTTCGGCGGGAAGGACGCACCGTTGATCAACGCGGTGCAGATGCTGGTGTCGAAGGAGCATCACTACCGCAGCGGCTCGATGTCCTCGGGCGGCGGATCGTCGGGTTCGACGAGGTGCGGTCCGCGCCATCGTCGCGTTCCTCGAAGCTGCGGGAGTGAAGCCATGATGGAATACAAGGGCTACGTGGCCGCCGTCGAGTTCGACGACACCGTCGGCCGTCTTCACGGCCGCGTCGTCAACAGCGGCGCCTACCCCATCGCTACGTTCGAGGCGACCGACGTCGACGGGATCCGCCGCGAGTTCGAGCGGTCGATCGACGACTACCTCGCGTCGTGCCGCGAAGACGGAGTCGAACCCAGGAAGCCCTTCTCCGGCACCCTCAACCTGCGGCTCGGCCCCGACCTGCACCAGCGCGCCGCCCTCTCGGCCACCGCGCACGGCGTGAGCCTGAACAGTTGGATCAAGCAGGCGGTGGAGGAGAAGGCGTCGCGTTGACGTGCAGGCTCGAGAACCGCGAACTCATCGCCGACCGCCCCAGCATGTCACAGCTCGGCGTCACTGGTTGTCACAGTTCCAGGTGCGTGACCCAGAAGCCCGACTCGAACCTCATCGGGGCACGGCCTCCCGCACGTCGATCTTGCCGGTGACCGCCGCCGAGATCAGGGCGCTGCGGAGTTCCTGGAGCTGCTCGTTGGCCTCGCGAACCTTGGCAATGAGCACGTCGACTTCGTCGCTCTCGCTTCTGACCGCCCGCGAAATCTCGTCCTGGTCGTACATCGATGGAACCGCGATCAACGACGACTTCAGATGGGAAGCCTTGATCCCAAGCGCGGTGGATCCTGTTGCCCGCGTACGGAGTTCCATGCGGCCCGAATCCGCTGCGACGCGAAGCAGCGTACAGGACAGGCCACGTTCCGGAGGTCCTTCACACGCGAGTTCCTGTCGCCCAGACTGGCCATCTCAGACATCGCCTCCCGAGTGCGGCGGAACCCCGGGCTGCCACGGTCCGCCGGGGAGCCATTCGGCTGCGAACGGATCTCCGCTGGAGAGAGCGCGCCAGGGCGGTGTCAGAAAGAGCTGTACAAGCTCGCCGACGGTGGTGAAGTCCGTCGGGGCACGCAGGCGCCCGCGCTTGGTCAGGTAGGCGCGCCAGCGTTCGCCTCGCGCCGTCTCGGTGTAGAAGGCGGTCGTCAGGGGGGAGCAGGATGTCCTCGGTTGGACAGCGGCGGCCGTCGAACGTGGCGGCAAACGCCTGGATGAGGCGGACGCCCTCGAAGCGGAAGCGACGAGCCATGAAGTACAGGTCGAAGAAGTCCTTGTAGCGGCTCGTGTGCTCCCCGTGCGCGACCGCGGCGGACAGCTTCTCGGAGGGATATGCGAGCACGCGCGACGTCGCGGTGCCGAGCAGCGGCGGGAACTCCGCATCGGCCGGCGGTGGCTGGATTGAGTCGCCGAAGCCGACGTCGACTTGCACGGTAACGCGGGCCACGTCGACGGTCGCGGGGAACCGGATGCGGATGCCGCCCTCGTCGGTTGCGCCGCGGATCTGGGTGACGGACATTTGGTCGGCGCCGAAGACGACACCGTCGGCGGCGGCAATGCGGCACACGTGCTGCAACGCCGGCACGACGTCGTCGGGTCCGGCGGTGCCCTGGGCGGCGAGATCGATGCCCTGGGTCGGCCGGTGGAACGGTTCGTCCCAGAGCACGAAGAGCATGGCGCCCTTGAGCACGAAACTGCCGCGGTAGGGGGACTGGCCGAGGCGGAAGAGGAATCGCTCGACGGCGTACCGCCAGAGGAGCGTTTGAAAGTCCTCGCCGGTCTCCCGACTCCGAACCAGCAGTCGCGCGCGAACTGACGCGCCGACGTTCTTGAGCCGACGTTTCGTCACGACAGAACCGCGTCGACGTAGGGTTCGAGGACCGTGCGGGCCCGGCACACGTTGGCCGCTCGCATGATCTCGTCCACCGAGGCAAGGCGCTGGCGCAGGGTGTCGCGGAGCGCCTCGAGCGCCGTGTCGAGACCGAACTTGTTGCGATAGCGGAAACAGTCGACGACCGTGCGGGCCGGCGACGTGATCGAGACCGGCACCCCGAGCATCGGGCGGCGAACGACGCCGGGCTCGGGGCGGCCAGCGCCCCGACGCGCCATCGGTCTCGCGTTCGACGCCGATGCCGCGCCGCCGACGGGTCACCACCACCGGCACGTCAACCGCCCGACCCATTGTTGTCGCGGACGCGGGCGAGCAGCTCTGACGCCGTGACGCACTCGATGATCCAGTCGCCAACCCGCGCGAGGCGGTCGGGGTCGGTCACGTCGGCGAGGGCGGCGGCCAGTCCCTCGGCGGCGCCGACATCGAACTTCCGCGCCGCCTGACGGCAGAGCAACGCCCGCTCTTCGTGGCGGACCAACTCGATGCCCTGGGCGCGGCCCTGCTCGATGCCCTGCTCAAGCCATTCACGGGTCCATTCCCGCACGTTCTCTTCCAGCATCGTCGCGTCTCCTGCAACTGGGTCAGCGGGTGCCCCTCGCCCGCCGGCAGTCGACCCGCGACCCGCAGCCCCTGGTGGAGCCACGTCACGAACGCCTGGGTCAAGTGATCGTCCCCCTGTGCCTGCAGGAGGCCGGTCAGCGCCCGCAACGCCTCGACGAGACGCGCTGCGTCGCGCGCCTGCTCCAGATCGACGAGCGCCGCCACCAGGTTGTCCGCCGGCAGGTCCGCGTCGGCCACACGCGCCCCGTCCAGAAGATAGTATCGCTGCGACGGCTGGTACGGCGCCAGCAAGTCGCTCCCCACCGCCACTAGGTCGGTCATCTCGACCGGCGCCGTCCACGGCCGACGGCCGTTGTAGAGGACGACGGGCAGCACCGGCGGCAGGGTCCGGTGGTCGCGCAGCACGCCGTCGGCGTCCAGCCGCTGGTAGAGCAGCGCGGTGTAGGTCAGCATGCGCAGCGCCATCGTCTGGTCGACGGTGGCCTGAAACTCGAGGAGCAGGACCAGATAGAGCCAGCGGTCGTCGCGGAAGCGAACGCGCCACACGAGATCGCCGTGTCGCTGCCGGAGGTCTTCGCTGACGAAGCTGTTGGGCAGCGGGGCCAGGGTGTCGAAATCGAGGGCGCCGCTCCAGCCGCGGGCGGCAAAGCCGTCGAGCAGGTCGCGGACCATCCGAGGGCGCGAGAACAACAGCTTGTAGGCGGGGTCGTGCATTCCGCTCCCTCTCGATCCCGAGTCCTGAGGACCGCCGGCGCGTGGGGCGTGCGGCGCTCTCGCCGGGGGATGCGAGAGTGCCCCGAGGTTCGGCAGCCGGTCGACGCGGTGCTTCAGGAGCAAGAACGGGGCCAACGCGAAACGGCCCGCGTGCACGGGGAACGAGTGGGCGGCGACCGGCCGACGGCGCAGGAACTGCAGCTCCGGGGTGGCGCGGACGTCAATGCGCCGGGGCGCAGGGGCGGCCCCAGGGGCACGTTGAGGGTCGAGTCCGCGGTCCGGCCGCGGGGGGCCGTCAGCCCGACATCTCCCGCAGCATGGCCACGATCTCCTTCTCCACGCGCTGGATGTCGGCCTCGATCTCCTCGAGCGGGCGGGGCGGGCGGTACTAGTAGAAGTAGCGGTTGAAGTTGATCTCGTAGCCGACGAGCCCCACCTTGCCGTCCTGGGGGTCGCGGCGTTCCGTGTCGATCCAGGCGTCGGGGACGTGGGGCTTCACCTCGCGGGCGAAGAACGACTCGACATCGTCGCCGAGGGGCACGTTCTCGGTGTCGCGCAGCTCGGGGTCGGGCTCGGGGCGGCCGCCGCGGTCGCGGCAGATCCGGCGGGTGGCGCCGTCCTCGAAGTCGGCGAGCAGTTGCAGGATGTCCTGCTTCCGCTCGAACGGGACCTCGCGCCGCTTGGCGCCCAGGCTCTTGCGCAGCAGGGTCCAGAACGCGGTGGCGTCGACGAGCTGGACCCGACCACGCCGCGCCGGCCGCTTGCGGTTCGTGAGCACCCAGACGTAGGTGGCGATGCCGGTGTTGTAGAAGAGCTGCTCGGGCAGGGCGATGAGCGCCTCGAGCAGGTCGTGCTCGAGAATCCAGCGGCGGATCTCGCTCTCGCCGCTGCCCGCGTCGCCGGTGAACAACGGCGAGCCGTTCATGATGATGGCGACGCGCGACCCGCCCTCGTCCCGTTGCCTCACGTGCGCCCGCATGTGGAGCAGGAACAGGAGCTGGCC
>JAPOWL010000014.1 GCA_026707615.1 Acidobacteriota bacterium
CCTCGCAGGAAGTCCTTCGTCGTCCTGTCGTCGACGTAGTTCCGAACCACCGTCCCGGCCGCGAGACGGTCGCGCGCTTCCCTGGACGCGCGACGAGGCTCGGGCGCGGGGGATGGAACGACCCCGGTGCGCAGGAAGTCCCGGAGGAGCGCCTCCAGCTCGAGCTTGCGGCGCCGGCCGACCGCGATCCCGAGCTGGCGGGCGAAGGCCTTGAGCTCCGTGGCGTAGAAGTAGCCGCCGTCGAACTCCTGGACCGACATGGAGGAACGGAGCTTCGCCATATCCGCACCCCCAGGTCCGGGCGCCTGCGACTACCGCTCCACGAACACGGCCTTGGGGACGAAGGCCGTCACCACCTGCGTCAGGTCGACGGCCTCCGCGATGCGGAAGTCGACGGCGATGCTGGCGAGCGAGAAGGCCTGCGAGCGGCTGAGGCCGCGCTCCGCGACGAGGAAGTCGACCGTCGCCGCGACCGCCTTGCGCAGGGCGCGGTCGAGATCGAGGTCGATCCCGATCAGGATGTCGTGCGTCGCGTTCTCGGCGCGGGGGCCGGCGATGGGCCGGTCCTTGTGGAGCACGAGGCGGAAGTCGCCGCTCAGCGACTGCTCGATGGCCGTCCCGCTGACCTCGCCGTCGCCCTGCACGGCGTGCGGATCGCCGACGTAGAAGCGCGCGCCCGGGTGGAACACCGGCAGGTAGAGGGTGCTCCCGGCGCCGAGGTCCTTGATGTCGAGGTTGCCGCCGAAGGCCCCCGGCGGGCGCGAGGACTGCACGCCGGGCACCGCGACGCCCGGCTCCCCCACCGCCGGCGCGCGCGGGGCCACGGCCAGGATGCCCATGAAGGGCGCGAGCGGCACCCGGACGCCGTCCGCGAAGAGCGCCACCTCGCGGCCGTCGACCTCGGCGGAGCGGATGAAGTGGCGCACCGGCGGGATGGGGAGCGGCTCGTCGTCGGGGGCGGTGCCCGGATAGCCGGGGCCGAAGACCCCGCTCTCGGGGCCGGTGCTGTTGATGCCGTAGGGGACGCGGGTGCGCAGGCCCAGGATCTGCACCTCGAGCATGTCGCCCGGCTCGGCCCCGTCGACGTGGATCGGACCGGTGATGACGTGCCCGCTGCGCCCCTCGCGCGGGCGCCCGGAGCGCGATTCCCAGAAGTCGAGGACGTCCTGGAGCACGTCCTCCGGGGCGACGCCGAACTGCCCGAGGTAGCGCTCCGGGTCCTCGGCCTGCGTCGCCCCGGCATGCGACAGCGTGTCGACGCGCACCGTGTCGCCGGACTGCACGGTCAGCACCGGCTCCCGATCGATCGGGAACCAGCCCCAGACGACGTTCTCGGGCGTGGACGGCACATGGTGGTCGGGCGCCGGCGCCTGCACGCGGAGCGTGCCCGCGGCCAGCACGACGCACGCCCCCGCCAGCACGACGCACGCCCCCGCCAGCGCCAGCGAAGTGGAGATCGCCTGCCGCACGCCCCCGAGGCCACGCCCCACGCCCCCGAGGCCACGCCGCACCGCCCCGGGCCTGTCGCCGCCCCGCCGTTTCGTCGCGGCGTCCCGGCTTCCGGTCCCGCCGCCGTCTCGCCGGCCCTTCGTCGTGCTCATCCCCGCCTCCGCCCTCGCATCCCGGTCACCCGCGGACTAGAATACTCGTCTTGAACGACGGAGCCGGGAGTCCGCGCCCAGGAACGTGCCCGGCAGGAACCCCGGGCCGCGCAGACTCTCGACGCGCTCGCGAGGGCGCGCCGGCGGCTCCGACACCATCGAGGAGGTTGCTCGTGCGTCGATCCACGCTGTGGCCTGCGGTCACGGCCCTCTCCGCAATCGCGCTCGCCTTCATGGCGGCCCCGGCGGCCCAGCAGGAACACGCGGGCCAGTACTCGCAGGCGGACATCACCTTCGGGATGCGGGTCTACGGCGAGACCTGCGTCGCCTGCCACGGCCCCGACGGCGTCGCCGTCGATGGCGTCGACTTTCGGACCGGCCAGTTCCGGAGCGCCGGCTCCGACTTCGAGCTCGGCGCCATCATCCGGAACGGCATTCCCGATACCGCGATGGTCCCGGGCGACTACACCGAGTCGGAGGTGACCGCCCTCATCGCCTACCTGCGGATGATGGGCACCTTCGATGCGAGCGACGTGCTGGTCGGCGACGCCGACCGCGGCCGCGAGCTCTACCTCGGGAAGGGCGACTGCGCCAGTTGCCACCGCATCGGCAGCGAGGGCTCGCGGTCGGCCCCGAACCTCACCGACATCGGCGCCGTCCGCACGGCGGGGATGCTGGCCGACACGCTCGTCGACCCGACGGGGTCGATGCTGCCGATCAACCGGCCCGTCCGCATCGTCACCCGCGACGGGACGCTCATCATGGGGCGCCGCCTGAACGAGGACACCTACACGGTGCAGATCATCAGCGACGAGGAGCGCCTGCTGTCGCTGGACAAGTCGGATCTGCGCGAGTTCACGGTATTGACCACGTCGTCGATGCCGTCCTACGAGGAGACGTTGACCGAGCAGGAGCGGGCCGACGTCCTGGCATTCCTTCTGACCCTGAGGGGGATCTGACATGGCCCGACGCATGACCCTGCTGGCCCTGACGCTCTGCCTGCTGCCGGGCCTCGCCTCGGCGCAGGTCACCTTCGAACGCCTGCTGAACGCCGCGGACGAACCGCAGAACTGGCTGACCTACTCGGGCACCTACTCGAGCAACCGCCACACCACGCTCGACCAGATCACGGCCGACAACGTGGCGGACCTGGAGCTGAGCTGGGTGTTCCAGGCGCAGTCGCTGCAGGTGTTCCAGACCACGCCGATCGTGGTCGACGGGATGATGTACATCACCGAGGCCCCGAACACCGTCCTGGCCCTCGACGCCAAGCGCGGCCGCGTCTTCTGGCGCTACGAGTACACCCCGGTGCCCGAGTCGCGCCCCTGCTGCGGACGCATCAACCGCGGCGTGGCGATCCTGGGCGACACGCTCTTCATGGCCACGATCGACGCCAAGCTGATCGCCATCGACGCCATCAGCGGCCAGCCGATCTGGCAGGTCGACGTGGCCCGCCCCGAGGCCGGCTACGCCATGACGCTGGCCCCGCTGATCGTCAAGGACAAGGTGATCATCTCGGTTGCGGGCGGCGAGTACGGCATCCGCGGCTTCATCTCGGCCTACGACGCGGCGACCGGCGAGGAGGTGTGGCGCTTCTACACGATTCCCGGCCCCGGCGAGCCCGGCAACGAGACCTGGGAGGGCGACTCGTGGCGCTACGGCGGCGCCTCGGCCTGGCTCACCGGGTCGTACGACCCGGACACGAACCTGATCTACTGGGGGATCGGCAACCCGGGCCCGGACTGGAACCCGGAGCAGCGCCGCGGCGACAACCTCTACTCGGACTCGGTCGTCGCCCTCGACGCCGACACGGGCGAGCTCGACTGGTACTTCCAGTTCACGCCGAACGATCCGTACGACTACGACGCGGTCCAGATTCCGGTGCTCGTCGACTACCCGGCCCAGGACGGCAGCACGCTGAAGCTGATGCTCTGGGGCAACCGGAACGGCTTCTTCTACGTGCTCGACCGGACCAACGGCCGCTTCGTCAACGGCCGCGAGTTCGTCGAGCTCAACTGGGCGGAGGGGCTCGACGACGCGGGGCGCCCGATCATGATCCCGCAGCCGCCGGGATCGACCACCTACCCCGGCGTGCAGGGCGGGACCAACTGGTACTCGCCCTCGTACAGCCCCTCGACGCGGCTCTTCTATCTCTCGGCCTGGGAGGGTTACGGATCGGTCTTCATCGCGCAGGAGGCCGAGTACGAAGAGGGACGCCTGTTCCTCGGCGGCCTGCCTGCCCCGCCGCTGCCCGGGGCCGTCATCCCGGGCCTTGCGCGCGGCCCCATCAACACCTGGACCGAGGAGTCGGGCACCGGCTCCGTCATCGCCATCGACCCGACCACCGGCGAGCAGCAGTGGAAGTTCGACATGACCGATGTCACGTCGAGCGGCATCCTGACGACCGCCACCGACCTGCTGTTCACGGGCGGACGCGAGGGCTACTTCCACGCGCTCGACGCGCGCACCGGCGATCTGCTCTGGCGGAAGACCCTGGGCGGGATGATCGCCAACGGCCCGATCAGCTACGCGGTCGACGGCACGCAGTACGTGGCCGCCGCCTCGGGCAACGGGCTGTTCGTCTTCTCTCTCCCGGAGGACTGAGCCGCCGAGCACCCACTTGCCGCCGGCGACGGGCCGGCGGCGACGGAGACGGCCGGGCCGCGACACCCGGCCGTCTCCCGACTCCGCCCCGCCCCCGCGGCCACCCGATGGGTCACGACCACGCGCCCCCGCACGCGCTCCACCCCCCCGCGCCGGCCGGCGACGGCCGGCTGCTGGCCGTCGCGCCGCACTGACACCGTCGCCCGGGCACTTCGGCTATGCGCGTCGGCGCAAAATCCGTAGAATCAGGGGGAGCCGCCGGCGCGTCGCGCCGCCCCGGACCATGCCTGTTGCCCGACTCGCGTTCCTGCTGGGTGCGTTGCTGCTCTGCGGCCCACCCTCGTACGGCCAGGGGCGACCGACGGTAGTGGACCGCGCCCCGGCGCCCATCTTCACCTCGGGCGTCGACATGGTGACGATCAACGTCTCCGTCCGCGACGGTCGGGGGCGCGTCGTCCGCGGTCTCGAGGCCTCCGATTTCCGGCTCATCGACAGCGGTTTCGGCCGCCCCATCGACAGCGTCTTCCCGAGCAGCGCGGCGCTCCGCATCGCGGTCCTCGTCGACGTCAGCGGCAGCATGGCCATCGACCGCAACATCGACCGAGCCTGGAGAGCGGTCGACGCCGTCGTCGACGCCCTGCAGCCGGGCCGCGACGAGCTCGCGCTGTTCACGTTCGACACCGTCCTGCGGGAAGTCGTGCCGTTCACGAGCGAGCTCGCTCGGTTCGACCTGACCGAAGAGGGCACCGAGCAGCCCTACGGCAAGACGTCGCTCTACGACGCGGTGGCCGACACGGCCACCCTCGTCGGCAGCTTCGGCAGCAGCCACCACGCGCTGCTGGTGATGACCGACGGGGTCGACACCGGCAGCCGGCGCACCCCGGAGGAAGTCTCGCGGGTGGCCAGCGAGGTGTCCGTCCCGGTCCACCTCATCACGGTGGGCGGTCCGCTCGACCTGCGCGACGGCGCCGGGGGTGCCGCCGGCGCCGAGAGCGCCGCCGTGACCGCCACCCTTGCCGACCTCGCACGCTGGACCGGCGGCACGGTCCGGGCGACGAGCACCGGGGACGACGTCCGGGAGGCGCTCGCGCACGTGCTCGAAGGGCTGCGCTACCAGTACGTGGTGACGTTCAAGCCGGGTTTCCGGCGCGGCTGGCATCCGATCCGGATTCGAATGTCGGATAATGACTGGACTGTCCAGGCCCGCAGCGGCTACGTGGCGGGACGGGCGCGACTGAATCGAAGAAGACACACGTTGCTCGAGGAGGACCCATGCGGATGATGCTGAAGCAGGTAGCGTTGGTGGCAGTGGTCGCGCTGGTCGCGTCGGCGTGCGCGACGCGGGGCTTCGTGCGCCGGGAAGCCGCCGTGGTCGACGCCAAGGTCGACACGCTGGCGGCCACCGTCGAGGAGACGCAGGAGCGCACGCTTCAGAACGAGGAGCAGATCGGCGTCGTCGACCAGCGCGCCCAGGCGGCCGGGCAGGCGGCGGAGATGAGCCAGCAGACGGCGGACGCCGCCAACGAGGCCGCCGAGGCGGTCAACACGCGCGTGGGCGGGGTCGAGGAAGAGGTCAACCGGTTCATGTACGAGGTCACGATCAGCGAGGCCCAGGGCGGCTTCCAGCTGGGAAGGTCCGAGCTGCCGGACGCCGCCCGCGCCCGGGTCGATCAGTTGATCGCCCAGCTCCAGGCCGATCCCCAGAACGTGTACTTCGAGATCGAAGGGCACACGGACTCGACCGGCTCGGTGCGCCGCAACATGCAGCTCGGCATGCAGCGCGCCGACAGCGTGAAGCTCTACCTCTACGACCAGTACAACGTGCCGCTGCACCGCATGAGCGTGCTGAGCTTCGGCGAGGACCGCCCGGCGGCGCCGAACGACACCGCGGAAGGACGGGCGCAGAACCGTCGCGTCGTCATCCGCGTCCGCTCCTAGCACTCCGTACGGCAGGGTCGGGTCGCTTCCCGCGGCCCGACCCGCGCCCGTCGGCGGTCTGCGGCTCCCAACGCCCGGTCCGGCGCGCTCCGGCGCCCCAACGCGGGCCTCTTTCCGGATTCCCGGCGCGCCCGCGCCGGTCGGGGCTATTCGCAGACGACGCCGTCGCCGTCGCGGTCGTTCATGAAGGGGTAAGCCGGGTGGCCCCGCGGCACGGGGGCGATGCCGTGGCGGCGGGCTTCGGCGCACGAGATCCGGCCGTTGCCGTTGTCGTCCCAGCGGGCCGGCGCCGCGCTTTGCGTTCGCGAGGCGCGGCGCCCGCTTCGCGCACGCCCCGCCGGTTGCGCGTTCGCGGCTCCGCCCGCCCACAGGCCCCGCCCTGCCTCCCGCGCTTCCCGCTCCAGCCTCCGGAACCGATCGAGGTGACGGAAGGGAAAACGGGTGTACGCGTGACCGTAGCCTCTTCGAACGATCTCGGCGTTCGCGAAGGTGCCGTCGCGCAGGTAGACGTAGGCGAGGGTGCGGCCGTACCGGTCGGTGCGCTCTCGGTCGTACTCCAGGCGCACCTGCTGCCCCTCGAGCAGGCGCTTCGTGAAGGCGCTCGCCTCCCGGCCGAGGAACTCGACCGGTCTGCGCGGATCGACCGTTTCCGGGGTATCGACCCCGATCAACCGCACGCGACCGACGCCTCGGACGACGATGGTGTCGCCGTCGATCACCCGTTCGACGAGCTGCGCCTCCGCCGGGGGCGCCGCGAGGAGGAGCGCGAGAACGACGAGACCGCCCGACCCGGCGCTTCTGGCCTGTGCCACGGTGTCCGACCTCCGCCGGCCGGCCGGTGTGGCAGGAATTGACACGCGGCCGCAACCGGCACGTGGCAATTATCGCGTACGCGACAGCGGCGGAACGGGAGCAGGCGGGGACCGGAGCACGCACCGGCCCGGTTGGTGGCGCGGTTGCGCCCAGGAGTCTGCGCCGCAGAACGGCGATGCGGCACGTCGCGCCCGCGCAGACTCCCAACGCGCCCGTCAGGGCGCGCTATGTCGCGGCCGTCGCCGAGACGGCCGGGCGGGCGCAGGAAGCGAGGTAGGTCATCGCGGCGTCGACGCCGCCGCTCCGATGCGGAATGGACGCGAGGCCGAGGCCCATCTCGACGCCGGCGAGCGTGCCCAGCAGGCTCAGGTCGTTGAAGTCGCCGAGGTGTCCGATGCGGAAGACCCGACCCGCCAGCTTGCCGAGGCCGACGCCGAGCGCCAGGTCGAACCGCTCGAGGATCACGTCGAGCAGGCCCCCGGCGTCGTGGCCGGACGGCGTGAGCACCGCCGTGAGCGACGAGCTGTACTCGGACGGGTTGGCGCAGAGCAGCTCCAGCCCCCAGGCCTGCACGGCGCGGCGCGTCGCCTCGGCGTGGCGGTCGTGACGCGCGAAGACCCGCTCCAGCCCCTCGGACTGCAGCATGCGGAGCGCCTCCCGCAACCCGAAGAGGAGGTTCGTGGCAGGCGTGTAGGGGAAGAACCCTCGCTCGTTGGCGCGGAGGATGGGTGCCCAGTCCCAGTAGCTGCGTGGCAGCCGCGCGGCGCCGTGGGCGGCGAGGGCGCGTTCGCCGACCGCGTTGAAGCTGAGGCCCGGGGGGAGCATCAGCCCCTTCTGCGATGCCCCCACGGTAACGTCCACGCCCCACTCGTCGTGGCGGTAGTCGATGGACGCCAGCGACGAGATGGTGTCGACCATCAGCAGCGCCGGGTGGCGGGCCGCGTCGAGGGCGCGGCGCACGGCGGCGATGTCGCTCGTCACCCCCGTGGACGTCTCGTTGTGTACGACGCAGACGGCCCGAATCCCGTGCCCGCCGTCTTCCGCAAGGCGTGCCTCGATCCCGGCCGCGTCGACGCCGCGGCGCCAGTCGCCGGGAACGAAGACCGGTTCGAGTCCCAACCGCAGCGCGATGTCCCTCCAGAGGGTCGCGAAGTGGCCCGTCTCGGCCATCAGCACCCGGTCGCCCGGCGACAGCGTATTCGCCAGGGCTGCCTCCCAGGCCCCGGTGCCCGACGCGGGGAACAGCACCACCGGCTGCCGGGTTCGAATCACGGCCGCCATCCCGGCCAGCACCTCGCGCGTCAGCGCTGCGAACTCCGGTCCGCGGTGGTCGATGGTCGGCGCCGCCATCGCGCGCAGAACGCGGTCCGGAACGTTGGTCGGACCCGGAATCTGCAGGAAGTGCCGGCCGCTGACGTATGGCATGCCGTAAATCTAGCGTACCGGTCGCTGCGGCCGAGGGTCCGGACCTCTCGCTCGCCGGCGGGCGCCGCAAGGCACCGGTTGCTTGCGGACCCCGGATCTGCGACGATGAAATCGATGCGTCGTACGTGCGGGTCCTCGCTCGTGGCCACGGTTGGCCTCGTGCTGCTGGCGGCAACGCTCCTCTGCCCGGTCATGGCCGCGGCCGCGGCCGCGCCGGCCGCCGGCGGTTGCCACGAGCCGCCGGAGTCGCACGATCACGACGGCGCGCTCGGCTCCGTGGCGTGCTGTGCGGTCGTGAAGGCGGCCACGCCGCCGCAGCCGACGCACGACGACGGGACTGCGGTTCCGTTCGGGCTCGGCTCCGAGCCCGACATCGCGCCGCTCGTCCGTCCAGGTTGTCTCCCGCCGCGATCCCTGGGCGTCGCGCCGCTGCTGTTCGTGCAGCACGCCGTGCTGCGCATCTGACCTCCTCTCTCACCGCGACGTCGACCCCGGGCTCGGGGCCCTGTGCCCCGGGCCGCGCGAGAGCGGCGCGCCGGATGGTCGCGCGCGATCATCCGCCGTGCCTCGCGCAAGGGAGAGGTCCGACACCGCCGGACCCTCCGCGGACCCGACACGAGGATGGTCGATGATGGCATTCCGCACTCGGCGCGCGATCGCCGGCGTGGCCTTGGCCGGCCTGCTGCCGACGCTCGCCGCGGCTCAGGGAACATCGCGCCCGGACGAGGAACCCGACTTCTACGCTGCCGCCGCGGACCTGCGCGCCTACGTGTCGGAGGCGCTCGAGCGCAACCCGACGGCGCTCGGGTCGCTCGCCCGTTACCGCGCCGCCCGGCAGCGCGTGCCCCAGGTCACGGCGTTGCCGGACCCGGTCGTCAGCTTCACCCAGGCATTGCGGAGCGTCGAGACCCGGGTCGGCCCGCAGCTCAACAGCGTCACGCTCAGCCAGACCTTCCCGTGGTTCGGCACGCTGGAGCTCCGCGGCCGGGTCGCCCTGCTGGAGGCGACGGCGCTGTACCACCGCTACCAGGCGACTCGGCGGGACGTCGTCGCCGACGTCAAGAGGACCTACTACCACCTCGCCTACGTCGACGCGGACCTCGAGCTGGCCCGCGAGGAGCAGTCGCTGCTGGAGCACTACGAGACGCTGGCGCGAGCCCGGTACGCGACGGGCGACGGCCTGCAGCAGGCCGTCATTCGGCTGCAGGCGGAGATCGCCCGCGTGGTC
>JAPOWL010000136.1 GCA_026707615.1 Acidobacteriota bacterium
TCGATCTGATCGAGCGGGCTGTAGCCCCAGCCGTCGAGCGTCCGGCGCCACATCAACCAGTCCTCTGGCGCCGGATCCTGCAGCATCGCGTCGGTGACCGGCACGAACTCCTCGTCCGGCGCCTGCGCGCTTGCGCCGCCCCCACCCGCAAGAACTATCGTCGCCACTGCGATCAGTGCCGATCGGATCGTGCCCCGCGCCTGCTGCATGTCATCCCCCAGTCCGTGTGCGTCCGGTTTGCTGCCGCGACAGCCGCCGGGAGTCTGCACCCCAGAACCGTGCGCAGCGGTATGTTGCGCCCGCAGCAGACTCCAACGCCCCACCTGGGGCGCGCCGGTCCTCCGATTCTACGCCCTGCGCACGGACGACCTCGTGCTCCCGCGCCCCGCGGTCGACGTCAGGAAGCGCGTTGAAGCCGGGGCGATGCCCGCGCGGACGCGGAGGCCGATTGACCGCCGCCGAGCGCGTGCGGTACGGTACGGTCCACGAAGACGGGGCCTTTCCGGGTGCGCGTCCGCGCACGATCTGCTCCCCGGCGCCGCTCCGGCGCGTAGGACGCGGAGACACGAGGAAGAGCGGGATGGACTTTTCCAAGCTCGACGGCCTGATCCCGGCCGTCGTTCAGGACGACGAGAGCGACGAGGTGCTGATGGTCGGCTTCATGAACGAGGAGGCGCTCGAGCGCACCCGCGCGTCCGGATTCGCCACCTTCTTCAGCCGTACCCGCAACTGCCTGTGGATGAAGGGCGAGACGTCCGGCAACCGGCTCAAGGTGCGCCGCATGCTCGTCGACTGCGACGACGACACCGTGCTGCTTCGCGTCGAGCGCCAGGGCGAAGGCAACGTCTGCCACACCGGCGAGCGCTCGTGCTTCTTCAAGCAGCTGGAGTAGGCGGGCGCCCTCGGAGCCGCCCCCGGTTGACGGACTTCGCGCGGCTGCGCTAGGGTGTAGCCACGATGCACGCATACGTCCATCACGCGCACGGCGAGCATCCCCGGCACGGCCGGGGTCGCCACCCCGGGCCGCGCGTCGCGCGGCCGGCGGGCCGGTGGATCTGCGTGTGACGGAATCGGACAACAGACGTTCACGCAACCACGGGGCCTCGCCGGCGGCACGGCGAGGCTTTTTTTGTGCTTCGACATGACCCTGAGACTCGGGATCCCCAAGGGCTCGCTGCAGGATTCCACCGTGCAGCTCTTCGCGCGGGCCGGATTCAACATCTACGTCAGCTCGCGCTCCTACTATCCGACCATCGACGATCCGGAGATCGAGTGCACGCTGATCCGCGCCCAGGAGATGGCGCGCTACGTCGCCGACGACGCGGTCGACGCCGGGCTGACCGGCCAGGACTGGATCGCCGAGCACCATGCGGCGACGGGCCGCGAGGTGACCAACGTCGCCGACCTCGTCTACTCGAAGCAGAGCTTCCGCAAGGTGCGCTGGGTGCTGGCCGTACCGGAGGACTCGCGCTATCGGTCGCCCCGGGACCTCGACGGCGCGCGCGTCTCGACGGAGCTGGTGCGGGTGACCGAGGCGTACTTCGCGCGGCAGGGCATCGGCGTCAACGTCGAGTTCTCGTGGGGCGCCACCGAGGTCAAGCCGCCCGACCTGGCCGATGCGATCGTGGAGGCGACGGAGACCGGCTCGACGCTGCGCGCCAACCACCTGCGGATCATCGACACCGTCCTCGAGTCGAACCCGCAGCTCATCGCCAACCCGGGCGCCCTGGCCGACCCCGCCAAGCGGACGAAGATCGAGAACGTCGCGCTGCTGCTCCGGGCCGCGATGGAGGCGCAGGGGCGCGTGGGGCTGATGCTCAACGTCGAGCGCGCGCATCTCGCCGCCGTGCTGGCCCTGCTGCCGGCGCTCCAGCGGCCGACCGTGTCGCCGCTCAGCGACCCGGACTGGATGGCCGTCTCGACCGTGCTCGAGGAGCGGACGGTCCGGGAGCTGATTCCGAGGATCAGCGCCGCCGGCGGCCACGGCATCGTCGAGTTCCCGCTGAACAAGATCGTCCGATGAGAATCGTTGCCTCCTCCAACCGGCGGGCGGTGCGGGCGCTGGTCGAGCGGGGCCGGGCATCCGACCCCGAGGTTGCGCCGCGCGTCGCGGAGATCGTCGATGACGTGCGGCGGCGCGGCGACCGCGCGGTGCGCAAGTACGCGCGGGCGTTCGACCGGCTGCAGGGACCGGTCGAGCTCGACGCGGACGAGATCCGGCGCGGCGCCGCGCTGGCCCCGCCGGCCGTTCGCGCCGCCATCCGGAACGCGGCGCGCCACATCCGGCGGGTGGCGGCCCGGCAGGTCCCGAAGGGCTGGCGCATGACGGTCGCCGCCGGCGTGGTGATCGAGCAGCGGGTCACGCCGCTCGAGCGGGTCGGCTGCTACGTGCCCGGCGGCCGGCACCCGCTGCCGTCGTCGCTCCTGATGACGGCGGTCCCGGCGCGCGCGGCAGGGGTCGGAGAGGTGATTGCGACCTGTCCGGACCCGGCCCCGGCCGTGCTCGCGGCGGCCGTCGAGGCCCGGGTGGACCGCCTGTTCCGCCTCGGCGGAGCGCACGCCGTCGCGGCGCTGGCCTACGGCACCGCGAGCGTGCCCCGGGTCGACAAGCTCGTCGGACCCGGAAACGCCTGGGTCGCCGCCGCCAAGGCGCGCGTGGCGCCAGACTGCGCCATCGACTTCTACGCCGGGCCGACGGAGATCGTCGTCGTGTCGAGCGACGGCAACCCCGACTGGATCGCGTCGGACCTGGTCGCGCAGGCCGAGCACGACCCCGACGCCCGCGCCATCCTCCTGACGCCCAGCCGCCCGCTGGCGCGCGCCGTCGCCGCCTCGGTGGCGGCCCAGCTCGAGGACCATCCGGGCGCCGCGCCGTCGATCGGGGCGCACGGGATCGCCGTCGTCACCGGCACTCTCGACGAGGCGATCGAGCTCGCCAACGCCATCGCGCCCGAGCACGCGGCGGTCGACACCCTGGCCGTCGCGCACCGCATCACGCGCGCCGGCACCGTCTTCGCCGGCCCGTACGGCGCGCAGGCCGCGGGCGACTACGCGACCGGGTCGAACCACGTCCTCCCCACCGACGGCGCGGCCCGCGTGCGGGGCGGGTTGAGCGCGGCGGACTTCGTCCGTGTCCACAGCGTGCAGCGGCTGACGCGCGCGGGCCTGCGGCGCCTGGCCCCGAGCGCGATCTCGCTCGCCAATGCCGAGGGGCTGCGGGCCCACGCCGCGTCCGTGGCGATCCGCGTGCTGTAGCCTGCGATGACCGCGATGCCCGACCCGGCTCCGGACGCCCGGCGCGCCACGATCGCGCGCGAGACGACGGAGACGCAGGTCGCTCTCGAGCTCGCCCTCGACGGCCAGGGACGCTACGCGGTCCGGACCGGAATCCGCTTCCTAGACCACATGCTGGAGCTGGTGGCGCGCCACGGCGCCTTCGACCTGACCATCGAGGCCACCGGCGACCTCGACGTCGACCAGCACCACACGGTCGAGGACGTCGGCATCGCCCTCGGCCAGGCGGTGGCGGATGCGCTCGGCTCGAAGCGCGGCATCCACCGCGCCGGCTACTTCGTGATGCCGATGGACGAGTCGCTCGGCGTGGCGGCCGTCGACCTGAGCGGCCGGACGCACGCGGTGGTCGACCTCCGCCTGCGCGTGCGGCGGGTCGGCGACCTGCAGGCCGAGCTGGTGCACGACTTCTTCGACGGCTTCGCGCAGGGGGCGCGGGCCAACGTCCACCTGAAGGTGCTCTACGGCCGCTCGAGCCACCACCAGGTGGAGGCCCTCTTCAAGGCGTTCGGCCGCGCCCTGCGCGCCGCCTGCTCGCGCGACCCGCAACTCGGCGAGATGCTCCCCAGCACGAAGGAGCTGCTCCAGTGACGGACCGATGGCCATCGCGCTGATCGACTACGGCGCCGGCAACCTGACCTCCGTGCGCAAGGCGCTCGGCCACCTCGGGGCGTCGTTCGCCACCCCGGCCGGGCCGGCCGATCTCGGCGGCGCGGACGCCGTGATCGTGCCGGGCGTCGGCAACTTCGAGGCGACGGCGGCGCTCGGCGGCGGCTGGCGGTCCGCGATCCGGGACGCGGTGGACCGCGGTCGTCCCCTGCTCGGGATCTGCCTCGGCCTGCAATGGCTGTTCGAGGGGAGCGACGAGGCGCCCGACGTGCCGGGCCTCGGCGCCATGGCGGGCCGCTGCGCCCTCATCGAGAACGACACCGCCAGCGACGCCACCCGCTATCGGGGCGGCATCTTCAAGGTGCCGCACGTCGGCTGGAACGGCATCGAGCGCCGGCGCGGTGCGTCGTGGGCCCTCGACGGCGTGCCCGACGGCGCCCAGGTCTACTTCACGCACTCCTACGCGGCGCCGGTGACGGCCGACTGCGTCGGGGCGACCACCTACGGCGTCTCCTTCGCCAGCGTCGTCGAGCGGGGCGACGTGGTCGGAGCGCAGTTCCACCCGGAGAAGTCGGGGGACATCGGCTTGCGGGTGCTGGCCAACTTCCTGCGCCGGGTGGCGCCATGACGGCGGCTCCGGCCGCCTCCGGTTCCTGATGCTCTCGAAGCGCATCATCGCCTGCCTCGACGTCCGCGACGGAGCCGTCGTCAAGGGGATCAACTTCGAGGGCCTGCGCTCTGCCGGCGACCCGGCGGCCCTGGCCCGCCGCTACAACCGAGAGGGCATCGACGAGGTCGTCATCCTCGACGTCACGGCAACGATCGAGAAGCGGAAGGCGCTCGCGCGCACGATTCACGCCGTGGCGCAGGAGATCTTCCTTCCGCTCTGCGTCGGCGGAGGCATTCGGGACGAGGAGCACGCCGACGCCGCGATCGAGGCGGGCGCCGACAAGGTGAGCCTGAACACCGCGGCCATCGCGCGGCCGGAGCTGCTCACCGCGCTGGCGCGACGCTACGGCAGCCAGGCCGTCATCGTCGCCATCGATGCGAAGCGGGAGGGCGGCGGGTTCCGCATCTACGTGCGGAGCGGGCAGCAGGCCACCGAGCGCGACGCGATCGAGTGGGCGCGGGAGGCGGCCGACCGCGGCGCCGGCGAGATCCTGCTCACCTCGATCGACCGCGACGGCACGAAGCGCGGCTTCGACTGCGAGCTGAACGCGGCGGTCTCCGAGGCCGTCCCGATTCCCGTCATCGCGTCGGGCGGCGCCGGGACGTTCGATCACTTCTTCGACGTCTTCACCGAGGGCAAGGCGGACGCGGCACTGGCCGCTTCCATCTTTCACTACGCGGAGCGCGCGGTCGTCGACCTCAAGCGGCACCTGCGGGATCGCGGCATCCCCGTCCGGATGCTGCAGGGCTGGAAGGCCGGCGGCGACGGCGCGACCGCCTGACGCCGAGGCCCCCGAAGGAGCCCCGTGCTGATTCCCTCCATCGACCTCATGGGCGGCCGGGTGGTCCAGCTCGTCCAGGGCCGGAGCGATCGGGCCGCCGTCACCTCGGACGACGTGGACGCGTGGGTCCGCCGCTTCCGGCCGTTCCCCCGCGTGCAGCTCATCGACCTCGACGCCGCCATGGGAACCGGCGCCAACGACGCGCTGGTGCGCACCATCGCGCCGCAGCTCCCGTGCCGCGTCGGGGGCGGAATCCGGACGGTGGACCGCGCACGGGAGGTCCTGGGGTACGGCGCCCGCGCGGTCATCGTCGGCTCGTCCCTCTTTCGGGACGGACGTCCCGACCTCGGTTTCGCCGAGTCGCTCGCCGCCACCGTCGGCCCCGAGCACGTGATAGCGGCCGTCGACAGCAAGGGAGGGCGGGTCGTCATCAAGGGGTGGACCGAGGCAACGCCAACCACTGCGGTCGAGGCGGTGCGGGCGCTCGAGCCGTACTGCGGGGAGTTCCTCTACACTCACGTCGACCGGGAGGGACTGCTGCAGGGCACCGACATGGACGCGATCCAGGCCGTCCGCCGCGCCACCTCCCGGCGGCTGACCGCGGCCGGGGGGATCACGACGCAGCGGGAGATCGACGAGCTCGACGCGGCCGGCATCGACGCGGTCGTGGGGATGGCGATCTACACGGGCCGCCTCGAGCTCGCGGCGCCGGGCAGTGAACGGGGCTGACGCCCCGCGTTACCGGGGCCGGCGGGCGCCCGCGGTCGGTCCCGGGGAAGCCGCGCGAGGGGCCCCACGCCGACGCCGCCGCACGGCGATGGCGCGGCCGGCGGGGGCGACCGGGCCAGACGTGCGACACACCGGCGCGGCGAAGGTGGCATCGCGCAGTGCAGACCTGGAACCCTGAACGGTACGCGACGCACGCGCGCTTCGTGTCCGATCTGGGACAACCCCTCCTCGATCTGCTGGCGCCGCGGCCCGGCGAGCGGGTGCTCGACGTCGGGTGCGGCGACGGCGCGCTCACCGAGCGCCTCGTCGCGGCCGGCTGCCGGGTCGTCGCGATCGACAGCAGCACGGCTCAGGTCCGGGCGGCGCGCGCCCGCGGGATCGACGCACGCGTGGCCGACGCCTGCGCGCTCGACTTCGAGCGCGAGTTCGACGCGGTGTTCAGCAACGCCGTGCTCCACTGGATCACCGATCCCGACGCCGCGCTGGCCGGCATGCGCCGGGCCCTGGCCCCGGGCGGGCGGCTGGTGGCCGAGCTCGGCGGCCACGGTTGCGTGGCGGCGGTCCGCGAAGCGCTCGCGATCGTGCTCGATCGGCGCGGCATCGACGCCGAGAGCTGCGACCCGTGGTACTTCCCCACCGAGGCGGAGTACCGCGCACGGCTCGAAGCGCACGGCTTCGCGGTCGACACCATCCGCCTCTTCCCGCGGGCGACACGCCTTCCGTCGGACCTCACGGACTGGCTGCGGACGTTCGCGCAGCCGTTCCTCGCGGCCGTGCCGGACGCGGAGCGGCGGGCCGTGTGCGACGAGGTGCGCCGTCGGCTCGAACCCCGGCTGCGAGGGGGCGACGGCGTCTGGGTGGCCGACTACGTGCGTCTGCGCGTCGCCGCTCGGAGTCTCGGCCGCGCAACGTGCGACACCGGAGCTCCGCCCCGGCGAACGCCCCCGCCGGAGCGTCCCGGGGCACCGGCGGGAGAGCCGCGATGAGCGCGCCCTCCGCGGCGCCTCCCACCGCACCGCCGGGCCGCGTCAGCCCCTGGGTCTGGGCCGTGGCCGGGTTGGCGATCCGTATCTTCTACCGCGTCGAGCGGATCGGCGGCACGCTGCCCCGGGGCCCCCTGCTGCTCGTCGCGAACCACCCCAACACCCTGGCCGACCCGGCGCTGATCCAGGCGACGGCCGGACGGACGGTCCGCTTCCTGGCCAAGTCGACGCTCTTCGCCGACCACGTCGTGAGCCCCCTCATCCGGCGGTCCGGAGCCATACCGGTGTACCGCCGCATGGACCCCGGCGTCGACACCTCCCGCAACGTCGAGACCTTCGCCGCGGTCCGGGCGGCGCTGGAGGCCGGGGAAGCGGTCTGCCTCTTCCCCGAGGGCAAGAGCCACGCCGCCGGCCGGCTCGAGCCGTTGCGCACGGGCGCCGCCCGCATGGTGCTTGCCGGCGGCCGGCCGGTGACCCTGGTTGCGGTCGGCCTGAACTTCAGCCGGCTCGCCCGCTTCCGCTCGCGCGTCACGGCCGTGTTCGGCCGACCGTTCGAAGCCGAAGACCTGCGGGTGGCAGGCGCGGCGGATGCCGGCGCGGCGGATGCCGGCGCGGCGGATGCCGTGCGTCGCCTCACGGAGCGGATCGAGGAACGGCTCCGCCACCTGATGATCGAGGCCGAGCCTCGCCTGGACCTGCCGATCGTCGAGCGGGTCGACCGCCTCTACACGGCGGCCCGAGGCGTGTCGCGCGACCCGCGCGAGCGAGTCGGCCGCCGCCGCCTCATCGCCCGCGGCATCGAGGCGCTCCGCGCACGCGACCCCGAGCGGCTCGCGGAGATCGTCGCGCGGGTGGACGACTACGACGCCAACCTGGGGCGCTTCGGCCTCCGCGATCGCGACCTGGATCGGGAGGTCCCGGTCGCGGCCGCGGTGCGCTTCGCGGTCCGCGAGGGCGCGCTGGCGCTCCTCCTGGCGCCCTTGGCGATCCTGACTCTGGCCGTCTTCGCGGTGCCCTACTGGATCACCGGAGAGTTCGCCCGGCGGGCGCCGGACATCCAGAGCCGGGCCACGTGGCAGCTCCTCGCGGGCGCCGTCTCGTATCCGACCTGGATCGGCGTCGTGGCGGCCACGATCGGCGCGGGGGCGGGGATGCCGGCCGGACTGCTGAGCGTTCCGGGCCTCGCCGTCCTGGCCCTGGGCGGCATGGGCGCCGTCGAGCGCGAGGTCTCCGTGCTCCGCACCGTGCGTGCGTTCCGGGCCCTGCGGCGAACGCCGGCCGAGGCCCGCGCCGCGCTGCACCGCCAACGCGCGGCGATCGCCGACGTCCTCGACCGCGCCCGCGAGTGGCTGGACGAACCGGCACGCTCCGCGGTCAATCCAGCGTCTCCGTCAGACCGGCCTCGATGATCCGGCGATCCTGCGTGAGCAGGGTCGCTCCGAGCACCCGGGCCGTAGCGACCAGGATGCGATCCGCCGGGTCCCGGTGGAACCAGTCGGGCAACCCGGCGACCTCCGCCGCCACGGCCGGCGAGATGCCCTGGCGCCGAACGAGCGGTGGCGCCGACGCCTTCTCGAGCCAGTCGCGGACGGGGATCGTCAGCCGGATCCGCCCCAGGTTCTGGAGCGTCGCCACTTCCCACAACGTGATGTCCGAAACCAGCAGGGGCGAGTCCGGGCCGGCCGCGGCCAGGGCCCGACGCTGGGGAAGCGACAGGCGCCCGGGGTCGTCGAGCCACCACAGCAGAACATGGGTGTCGAGCAGGGGAATCATCGCCGCAGGGCTTCCCAGACCTCTTCGGGCACCGCCGGCCCGACCACGTCCCCGAGCACGGTGACGGTGCCCTTGAGCTGCGTCTGCGGATACTCGGGCCCTGTCTGTCTCACCGGGGCGAGCTCGGCGACCGGCCGCCCCCGCTTGGTGATGAGCACCGGCTCGCCCGTAGCGCGCACCCGATCGAGGATCGCCAGGCACCGCGCCTTGAAGTCGGACGCCTTGATCGTCTCCATATGACCAGTCTACATGACCAGTAACATTGCCGGCCGCTCTCGAGCTTCCCGAAGCTGGCGGCGGTGCGAGCACCGCGGACGTGGTCGCGCAGCCGCACCTCGACCGCCTCAGCACTGGCAGTCGAGGGCGAAGGCCACGACGATGCTGCCGGCGGGCGGGGAACCCGGAATGTCCACCCTCCTCGCCGGGGCCTCGAACTGCACCGCGACGAACTGCACGCCGCTCACCGAGTAGGTCACCGCGACGCCGGTCGGCCCGCGCCGATTCAGGCTGTGCTGCCAGAGCGGCTCGCCGGTGCGAGCGTCGAAGGCCTGCAGGGCGCCGCCGACATCGAAGAAGACCACGTCGCCGGCCGTCGCCAGCACGGAGCCGCCGCGGGTGGGAAACTCGCGGACCCACTCCCGCCGGCCCGTGTCGAGGTTCCATGCCTGCAGCTCGCCGACGTGCCGGGCGCCGTCGCGCCGGAACACGACGTCGTCCCTGCCGTTCTCGTGGAACACGTCGAGCTTCGCGCCGACGAACAC
>JAPOWL010000322.1 GCA_026707615.1 Acidobacteriota bacterium
CCGGCCGGTCTCCTCGAGCAGGCGCTGGCGCAGCCGCGCCGCCCCCGCCTCGAGCCTCGCGACCGCCTCCCCGGTGGTCTCGACCGGCGACCCTTGCGGCAGCGTCATCGAGGCCGAGATGACGTCGGCCTCGAGGGCGGGAACCTAGGACGCAGTGCCGCCTGCATGCTGTGAGTCATCGGCGCGCTCCGCACTGCCGGCAGCAGAGGCGCATCAGGCGCGGAGTGGTGATGCCGCCTTGCGGGTCGAACGGTCGGCGCGGGTGTCGGCCGGGGCGAATTCGTCGCAATCGGCTGCCGACACCGGCAGGAACGTCGCGTGGGGAATGGGCTTGCCTTCGGCCGCGGCGGCGAGGTTGTCGAGGACCTTCTCGGGCGCACCGACCGCGCCAGCCAGTTGATATGCCTCCGCACAGACCTGTTCGAGGACGGAGATCCGCTGCTCCAGGTCCCGCACACGCCGGTCTCTCACTCTCTCGGCGTTCATGGCGCTAGTCCTCTGACTTCCGTAGGCCCGCTTGACGCCAGATGCTTGCGAGCAGCGCACCGCTGATTTCGTCGCCGGGCCGTCCCTTCACCGTCACCTTGCCCGACCTGGTCGGGTGCTTGAACTGGTGATGATCTCCACGACTCTTGACGTAGCACCAGCCGTTCGCCTTGATGCGTTTCGTAACGTCTCTGACCTTCACGGAACCATGAGCAGAAGCTCGTCGAAGCTTATCGTATCCCGGAACCCTGACGCCCGCCTCGTACGCCACGCAATAGTGACCCACGGTACGGTCACGTACATCGACTCGGTGCCGTAGCTCGACGTGGACTCCCTTTGACATTCTACCCATCTCTCTGGTAGACGTTCTACTTGGGAGGTGCGGATGGCGCGACCACCGGCGCAGGAGGACCGGCTCGGGCTGCTGCAGGGCACGCTGGACATGTTGATCCTCCAGACGCTGCTGCAGGGTCCGGCCCATGGCCACCAGATCGCGACGACGATCGAGCGGACCTCGAACGACGCGCTGCTGGTCGACCACGGATCGCTGTACCCCGCGCTGCACCGCTTGCTGAAGCGCGGCTGGATCACCGGCGCGTGGGGCACGTCGGCGAACAACCGGCGGGCGAAGTTCTACGCCCTGACGCGCGCCGGCCGCCGGCAGCTCGAACGGGAGGCGACCCGCTGGGAGCGGATGGTCGAGGCGGTCGGGCGCGTCATGCGGCCCGCCGACGCGGGTGGGGGGACGTGATGACGTGGCCCCTCTGGTTGTGCCGCCTGGTGCCCTATCTGGGCCGCCGTCAGGCCGACGCGGATATCGAGGAGGAGCTCCGACTCCACCTGGACCTGGAGCGCGAGCGGCAGCGCGAGGCAGGCGCCGTGGATTCCGACGCGCGGCGGGCCGCCCGTCGGACGCTGGGCAACGCGGCCCTGATCCGCGAGCGTACGCGAGACGTGTGGGGTTGGCGCTGGCTCGACGATCTCGGCGGCCACCTCCGGCACGCTGTCCGCGGGTTGCGGCGGAGCCCCGGCTTCGCGGCCATCGTGGTGACGCTTCTGGCGCTCGGGATCGGAGCGAGCACGGCGACGTTCAGCGTCGTCTACGGCATCCTGATCAGACCCCTCCCGTATCCCGAACCCGAACGCATCGTGTCCGTGCGGGGGCTCACAAACGTGACGTTCCCGGCGCTTCGCGACGACACGCGGACGTTCGAGCATCTGGCCGCCTATGGCTTGCCCAGGCGGTTCACCTGGAGGGGTCCTTCCGGATCGCATGCCCTGCGGGGTTGGGAGGTGTCGCCGTCGTTCTTCAGCGGGGTGTACGGCATTGCGCCGCACCTCGGCCGGTTCTTCACGGAGGACGAGGCGGTCGCCGGCGCGCATCGAGTCGTGGTGCTGAGCTTCCACGCCTGGAGGGACCGCTTCGGGTCGGATCCGGACGTGATCGGGACGCCACTCGAACTGGAAGGTGCGCCGTATACCGTGGTCGGCGTCCTGCCGCGGCGCTTTTCCGCGCCGAGTCGGGGCATGGAGGTCTGGACGCCGTTGGTCGTCGCTCCCTACGACCAGACGAATCCGGCCGACCCGTCCATGACGATCAGGATGACCACGCCGATGTTCGCTCTCGGGCGTGTTCGCGACGGGGTTTCGTCGCAGCAGGCGACGATCGAGGCGCGGGTCGTCGTCCGCCGCGCCCGGTTCGAGGTCGCCGGGGACGCCGGGCCGAGGGTCGGTCGGGAGGTGGAGGTCGTTCCCCTGCAGCAGGAACTGGTACGCGCTTCCCGGCCGATCCTGCTGTTGGTCGCGACCGCTACCGCGCTGGTCGTGCTGATCGCCTGCGTCAACGTGGCGGGCCTCTTTCTGGCGCGGGGCATCACGCGGCGCCGCGAATCGGCCATGCGTGCGGCGCTCGGGGCGGGCCGCGGTCGAGTGGCACGGCTTCTGCTGACGGAGTCCGTCGTGCTGAGCCTGGTGGGTGGGGCGGTCGGTCTCGCGGTCGCGGTAATTGTCGTCCGGGCCGTGCCCGCGCTTGTGCCCGGCTACGCGCCGCGCCTCGACGAGGTCGACGTCGACGGCACCGCGGCGGCCTTCGCAACCGGCCTGTCCGTTCTTATCGGCTTGCTGTCCGGCATGGCGCCCGCGCTCCGATGGTCACGGACCGACCTCCTTGGCGACCTCCAACAGGGAGGGCAAGCGACGGGCGGTGTCCAGGTGCGAGGAGGGCGCGCAAGGGCTGCCCTGGTGGCGTTGCAGGTGGCGGTCACCGTCACATTGCTCGTGAGTGCAACGATGCTGCTTCGCAGCTTCGTGCAGCTCGTCACCGTGGATCCCGGGTTCGACCGCACGAGAGTCCTGACGGCCCGAGTCGGCAACGCCAGCGACCTCCGCGAGTCGTCCCTCGACCGCGGACCGACGTGGGGCGAGATGGTCGACACCGGGGCGATCAACCGGCGCTTCTACGATGCGTTGATCCAGAGCGTCGAGCGACTCCCGGGCGTGGTGGCCGTGGGTCTGATAGGCGGTGGTCCCGAAACGGTTCCGCTGCTGTTCACGCAACACACGATCGTGCGCCGGGCCGACCGCCCATCGTCGCGCGAGTTGAGCGACAACCCGCGAGCCCACGAGCGCGTCGTAACGCCCGGCTACTTCGACGCGATGCGCCTGCGCCTTCGTCAGGGACGATTCCTGACACCGCTCGATACCGAGGACGGTCCGAGCGTGGTCGTCATCAATGAGGTTCTCGGGCGCCTGCTGTTCGGTGACGCGTCCGCCGTCGGGCGCCGGGTTCTGTTCCGCGGTGGCGCCGAGGCCGAAGTGGTGGGCGTCGTCGCCGACCTCAAGCATCCGGGGACGGAGGCTGCCGGCGCGTTCGCCGACGTTGCATCCGCGGACGGCGGAGCGTCTGCATCCGCGCCGGAGATCTACATGCCGCTCGCCCAGGACCTGCTGGGCACGTTGTATTGGCCGGTCCTGCTCGTCCGCACGGCTGCCGATCCCCGGGCGATCGCGCCGACTCTGCGCGAGACGGTGTCTGAGGTCAATCCGACCGTACCGATCTACGACGTCTTGACGCTGGAAGAACGCCTGTCGGCGGCCGTCGCTACGCCCCGTCTGTACGCCTCGCTGGTGGGGTCGTACGCGGCGGTGGCCCTGTTCCTCGCCCTGTTCGGCATCTATGGTCTACTGAGCCGGACGGTCTTCGAGCGCCTGGGCGAGATCGGCATCCGCAGGGCGATGGGGGCACGGCGCAGCGCCATCGTGGCCCTGGTGGTCCGGCAGGGCGCCTGGCTCGTCGTCGTGGGGCTCGCGGTCGGCACGCTGGGTGCGGTCGTGGCGACCCGACTGCTGGAGAGCTTCCTGTTCGGGGTGACGCCCAACGACCTGGTTTCCTTCGCCGCCGCCGTTCTCGCCGTCGCGGTCGTCTCCGTGGCCGCCTGCTGGCTGCCGGCGCGACGTGCCGCGCGCGTCAACCCCATGGACTCCCTCCGGGCGGGATGAGGCGCCGGCAAGCGGCGACCGGCGAGTGCGGAGGGAACGACCGAGGGGGGCATGATTCGCGAGCGCGCCCGCGACGCCTGGAGTTGGCGCTGGCTGGACGACCTGGGGCGGGACCTGCACCATGCCGCCCGCGGCCTCGGGCGGAGTCCCGGGTTCGCGGCCACCGCCGCGCTCATTCTCGCGTTGGGCATCGGCGCGAACACCGCGATGTTCAGCATCGCCTACGGCCTCCTGCTCCGGCCGCTGCCGTACCCCGACGCGTCCGCCATCATGCGGGTGGGGTACCGGAGCGCCGCGCAGCCCGGGATCGGGTGGCTCACCAACCGCACCCTGCCGCGGCTCCAGCAGGAAGCGGACTCCTTCGAGCACGTCGCGGCCTATGCGTCGCGCAATGTCGTCTGGAATGGTCCGGATGGCCCCGTCACCCTGCGCGGAGCGATGGTCTCGCCCTCCGCCTTCCCGCTCCTGCGGGCGACGCCCCGTCTCGGCCGGCTCCTTGCGGCAGAGGATGCACGCGAGGGCGCACCGCGGGTCGTCCTCCTGAGCCACAGCGCCTGGACCAACCGGTTCGCGTCGGACCCGGACATCGCGGGCGCGCCGATCGAGCTGGACGGCGAGTCCTACACCGTGGCCGGCGTGCTCGCCGAGGAGTTTGCGTTCCCGAGCCCCGAGGAGGAGGTCTGGACGCCGATGGTCATGTGGTCCGCCGCCCCGGTCCCGGATGCGGAGGGCCGCACCCTGACCATCTCGTTCGCCTTCTCGGCGCTCGGGCGCCTCCGCCGCGGCGTCTCCCCGGAGCAGGCCGCGGCCGAGGTCGACACCCTGCTGCGCCCGCCGGACACCGGCGAGAGTGGGCCCGGCGAGGGTCGACCGCCGGACCGCTCCCGCGACTTCGTGGCGCGCGTGGTCCCCCTGCAAGAGGAAATGATGCGCGAGCACCGACCGGCGCTGCAGGTGCTGAGCGCTGCGGCGGTCCTGGTGCTGCTGATCGCCTGCGTCAACGTGGCCGGGCTGCTGCTCGCGCGCGGGATCGCGCGGCAGCGCGAGCTGGCCGTGCGCGGCGCGCTCGGCGCGGGGCGCGGGCGCATCGCCCGCGAGCTCCTCACCGAGAGCGTGGTGCTCGGCGCGGGCGGCGGGGCGCTGGGCCTGGCAGCGGCGGCAGTGGTCCTCCGGGCCGTGCCTGCGCTGGCCCCGCCGGACCTCCCGCGCCTCCACGAGGTTGACGTGGACGGCGCCGTGCTCGCGTTCACCGCGCTGGTGTCGGTGCTGGCGGGGCTGGCCGTCGGCGCGGTGCCGGCGTTCCAGTGGTCGCGGCTCCCGCTGGTGCGCATCCTCAACGAGGGCAATGCGCGGGCCGCCGGCGGCTTCCGCCTCCTGCGGGCGAACCGCGCGCGGGCGGTGCTCGCGACGGTTCAGGTCGCGCTCGCCATCGTGCTGCTGATCGGCGCCGGCCTCCTGCTCCGCAGCTTCGTGCAGCTCGTCTCCGTCGATCCGGGATACGACCCGGCCAACGTGCTCACGGCTCGAGTCGGCAACCCCGGCATCGACAACGCGTTTCTCGCCGGACCCATGACCCTCGCGGCGATGGCCGAGCGCAGGGCGTCGAGCCGGCGCTTCTACGCCGCGCTGCGGGACCGGTTGACCGAGATGGAGCGGCTGCCGGCGATCGAGGCGGTCGGAGTCTCCTCGGGCCTCCCGTTCGGCGGCAGGCGCGAGTCGGCACGCGTGCGGGTCGCCGGCCGGCCCGAGCCGGCCGACGGCGTCGAGCTGCCGGAAGTGCGGGTGCAGACGGTCGATTCCGGCTACTTTCGGACGATGCGGCTGCGCCTCCTGAGCGGCCGTACCCTCACCCGGCTCGACGCGGCGGGGGCCCCGCGGGCCGTGGTGGTGAACGAGACGCTCGTTCGCGAGCACCTCGACCGGGCCCCCGCGATTGGCCAGCGCCTGCTGTTCGGTCGGGACGACGAACCCTGGACGGTGGTCGGGGTCGTCGCCGACGTCGAGTACCAGGATCTGGCGGCGACCGGGTCTACGGGGGAGATCTATGTGTCCGTGTCCCAGAGCGAGACGGCCTCGGTCATGAACCTGAACGACCCGTTCGTCTCCGTACGCGCGAACGGGGATCCCGTCGCGAGCCTCCCCTTCCTGCGTGAAGCGGTCGCCGACGTGCATCCGCGCGCGCCGCTCGACGACGTGATGACGATGGACGCGCGGCTGTCGGCCGCCGTCGCCCAGCCGCGCGTGTACTCGCTCTTCGTCGCGTCCTTCGCCGCGCTCGCCCTGTTCGTCGCGGCGGCCGGGCTCTACGGCCTGCTCAGCCGAACCGTGTCCGAGCGCCAGCGGGAGATCGGGGTCCGGATGGCCCTCGGCGCGCAGCGCTACGACGTGCTTGCGCTCGTCGTCCGCCAGGGGGCTGGGCTCGTCGCGGTCGGAACCGTCCTCGGCCTGCTGGTAGCCACCGCCTCCGCTCGTCTCCTGGAGAGCCTGCTGTTCGGTGTCGCCGCCGTCGACCCACTGACCTTCCTGGCCGCCCCGCTCGTGCTGGCCGGCGTGGCCCTGGTCGCCTGTTGGCTGCCGGGACGTCGGGCGGCCCGAATGAACCCCATGGACGCCCTGCGGGCAGAGTAGCCTGCTCGTCGACCCCACCCGGCGAGAGGACCCGACGTGAGCCTCTGGGCCGGACACTTCGGGCGCCGACCCTGACATCCTCGGCACGGAGGTGCGTCTCGGCGGCCGGCTGCACACCGCCATCGGCGTGATGCCGTCCGAGTTTCGCTCCTTCGCGGAAGCGGATGCGTGGACACCCTTCCGTCCGGACCCGCTGGCCTTCGATCTGAACTACGAGTTGATCGGACGTCTCGCGCCCGGCTGGACGGCACTCCAGGCTGAGGCCGAGCTGCAGGGATTGGCCGCCAGCCTCCTGGGCGACCTGGAGGCCGACGCGCCCGAGGGCAGCGGCCTGCCGGACACGGTACGGGTCGGTGTCCAGCCGCGTCGTGACGTGCTGGCCGACGCGCGCGCGGGGCCGGTGTGGCCGCTGACCTGGGCGGTGGGCGCCATGCTGCTGATCGTCTGCGCCAACGCGGCGGGGCTGCAACTGGCTCGCGCCGTCAACCGGCGCCGGGAGCTGGCGGTACGGGCTGCGCTCGGCGGCGGCCGCGGCCGGCTCCTGCGCCAGCTCCCCGGAAGCGTCGTGGGGCTGGGCGGGGCCTTCCTCATCGGCACGGTGCTGCGGCGGCTGAGCGCCGACGTCCCGCCGCTCGAACTCTGGACGGTCGCCGGTGTGATCCTCGTCCTCGGCACCGCCAGCCTGCTGGCGACCATCGTGCCCGCGCGGCGGGCGGCCCGGGTCGACCCGCTCCTCGCACTGCGAACGGAATGACACGCCAATCGCACCCTCGTTAGGATGGAGTGCAGCAGGCGTTGCGCGTCCGCCCCCAGGGGAGGGGATGGGGAATGAGAGGTCTCACGACCGTCGCCATCGTGACGCTGCCGCTACAGTAGTACGGGTGGCTGGGAAATGGACGTGACACTCCACTTGACCCCGGAACTCGGACACCGCCTGCAACGCGCAGCTCGAAAGCACGGTGTGTCCGCCGATGAGTACACGCTACGGCTGCTCGATCGGCACGTTCCGGGCGACGGTCAGGCTGCGGCTCTCGTGTCCCTTCTTCAATCCTGGATTGACGAGGAGGATGACGCGGGCGAACAACGAGAGACCGGCGAGTACCTCGTGCGCGCGTTGGACGAAGATCGTCTGTCCGGCCGTCAGTTGTTCCCGACAGCGCACAACGGCGTCACCTGGTGAGTCTGGTCGTCGCACTCGACGCCGGCCCGCTGGGCTTGGTGACGAGCCCGAAGCGATCGCCGGAGAGCTTGGCCTGCGCCCAGTGGCTTCAGGCGCTCGTCGCAGCCGGTGCGCGTGTCGTCCTGCCGGAGATCGCAGATTCGAAGTACGCCGCGAGTTGTTGCGGGGTCGCCGCCAGCAAGGACTCCGACGGCTTGGTCCTACCCTTCTACGCGCCAGGCTGCCGCGGCGGAGCGCCCTGTCGACATGGCCCGCAAGTTCGTTGAGAATCGGATGACACGCAAGCTGCCGAATGCGGACCAAGCTGTTGTCGATCGCCGCAAGATCGTGGACCATTTGCTGTCGAGGCGTCATCCGGATGGCCGGAACAAGGCTGCCTTCTTCTTCGCCTTCGGGTTCCGCACGGCGCGTTGGGGAGGTTCGCCGAAGCGCTGCGGACCCATGGACGAAATGGCACAGTGACCGGTCGCGCCGAGTCAGCGTACGGCGTCCGATACAGCGTGGACGGAGTCGTCGAAACTCCGGATGGGCGGAATCCCCGCGTGCGTACGGTTTGGGTCATCGCGTCCGGGGGCGAGGAACCGCGCCTTGTGACGGCGCATCCCTTGAGGAAGTAGTGCTCAAAGAACATGACCGTATCGTGCTCACCACTGACATCTCCGACTCGCACTTGAAGGCCGGTGACGTCGGCACGATCGTCCACGTTTATCGCAGGGGCGCAGCCTTCGAGGTCGAGTTCCACGCTCTCGACGGCAATACCGCGGCAGTGGCAACGGTTCCATCGTCGCGGGTGCGACCGGCCACCGGAGCCGACATCACACATGCGCGGGAGATGGAGACGGCCGACACGTCGGCGGAGGTTCATCAAACATGAGGTCCGACCTGCTGAACCGCATCACTGTGCGACCGGACGTGTTCGGCGGCAAACCGATCATTCGAGACATGCGGCTGTCGGTGGAGTTGATCCTGAGCCTGCTGGCCCAGGGCGTCACGGCGGAATCGATTCTGGACGACTACCCGAAGCTCGAGGCGGACGACATCCGAGCGTGCATCGCCTACGCGCATGCAGTGGTCGCGGACGATACGCTGGCCGCCGTCTCGGTGGCGAAGCCGTGAGGCTTCTGGTGGAGGCGTCCGAGACCGCGCGCAACCTCAAGGCGAAGCCGTTGCGCCGCGGGCGGCGCTTCGCTCCCTGACGGCACCGCCGGCCTCGGCGTGCGCCGGCTCACGTCGCCTGAACATCCGCCGCATCGTGCGGCCGATGTCGTCGAGGATCATGTACGACGTCGGCACCAGGATCAGCGTGATGAACGTCGCGAAGAGCACCCCGAAGCCGAGCGAGACGGCCATCGGCACCATGAACGCGGCGTCGAAGCTCGTGCTCCACATCAACGGCGCGAGGCCGAAGAAGGTGGTGAGCGAGGTCAGGAGGATCGGCCGGAAGCGGTGGACGCCCGCCTCCCGGACGGCCAGCGCGAGGCCGGCCGACTCGAACGCCCGCCGGTCCGTCGGGCCCCCGCCCGCCTGGCGCGCCATCCGCCCGACGCCGGTGTGCACGGCCCGCGCCCGGTTGATGAAGTCGACCATGATCAGGCTGTCGTTCACCACGACGCCGGTCACCGCGACGAGTCCGAACATCGACATCATCGACACGTCGAGGCCCAGGAAGAGGTGGCCCCAGACCGCGCCGATGAGCCCGAACGGGATGGCGCTCATGATGATGAGCGGCTGCACGTAGGACCGGAGCGGCACCGCGAGCAGCGCGAAGATCATCA
>JAPOWL010000510.1:0-7449 GCA_026707615.1 Acidobacteriota bacterium
GAGGGCGGCGGGCCGCAACTGCTTGACGTTCCAGGCGTGGAACAGCTCGTGGCTGACCGTGCCGAGCCAGCGGAGATAGCGCCGGCGGTCGCGGGTGGTCCAGCGGCTCGTCATGAGCAGGGTCGAATCCCTGTGCTCGAGCCCGCCTCCGGCCTCGACCAGCATGTTCAGGAAGAGGTAGCGGTCGTAGGGGAAGAAACCCCAGAGCCGGTGCTGCTCGCGCGTGATGCGCTCGACGTCGGCGGCCGACGTCGGACCGTCCCACACCTCGCCTTCGCCGACGTTGACGAGGGCGTGGGGGGTGCCGTCCACCACGAAGGGGTAGGTCGTCGGGTTGCCGGCGATGATGGGCGAATCGACCAGCGTGTCGAAGTCCGCCGCGCGGTAGCTGTGCGGCCCGCCGTCGGGCGCCGGGGGCAGGGCGGTGACGCTCTCGCTCCAGCCCGCGGCCGGCTCGATGCGCACGTCGTGCGGGCGAGGCGCCGCGTCGGCCAGCGTGAGGAACGTCGGCGCGCCGTTCAGCATCGCGAAGTCGGCTTCCACCCAGTTCGTGCGGACGCTCATCTCCCGGCAGTAGACCCGGTAGGACACCGCGATGCGGTCGGCGCCGCCGGTCTCGATCCGCCACCGGTTCTTGCTCGACTTGGTCACCCCGAGCGGCCGCCCCCCGAGGGTGGCGGCGCTCACCGCCTCGACGTGCCGCGCGTATTCGCGGATCAGGTAGGAGCCGGGCGTCCAGGCCGCCATCATCAGCTCGACCGCGCGCCGTCCGTCCACCGGCAGCACCGCCTCGATCTCGGCGTAGTGCGTGGCCGGCGCCGTGAAGCGGACCGTGTACGAGATGGGATCGGCGGATTGCGCCAGCGGCGCCGTCGATCCCAGGTGCAGGAACAGAATCAGGGCCGAGGACGCCGGGAGCATGCTGCGGGAGCGCCGTCGCTTTCGAGCGGCACCGCATGCCGCCTGCGGTCCTGCCATTCCACTCTCCTTCGAACGTCCCTGCGCGCGTCGTCCGCCTCCGGAGGTCACTTGCCTCCGAGCCTCCGTTCGACCGCCGGCGCCAGCGCGACCGCTTCGTCGATGCAGCGCAGCGCTTCGTCGAGCACGCCGTCCGCGGCCGCCGACCAGGCGCGGTTCAGCGCCCGCTCCAGGCGGCTGAAGGCATCCATCAGCTCCGCGTAGCCGGCCATGCCGAACGTACCTACGAGCGCGTCCCGGCCTTCCACCACCTGCAGCACCAGCACGGCCTGCACGTGGCCCACGCGCTCGATGATGGCGCGTGTCCGGTCGGAATCGGCCGCGAGCGCCGGCAGGTCGTGCTGGAGCCCGCGGGCGGCAGCGACGATCTCCGCCAGCACCGCCTGCGGGGTCCCTCGCGACTGCCGCTCCCCATCGACCTGGCGGGACTGCTGCGCCCGCGCCGTACCCCGCCTGACCAGCGCGCTGCCCGCGACCAGCCCGGCCACCGCCAGCCCGAACAGCCAGGCATGCTGCCAGCGTCCGAAGGCGAACTCCCTGACCCGCACGCGCCGGACCCCCGCCGCGCGCAGCCGCGCCTGCACTTCCGGCGTCAACTCCGTGCCGGCCTCGGCCAGCGGGACGCGCGCGCCGTCCTCCGACAGCACGAACTCGCCCGCCGCGTCGCGCTGCACCCCCGCCGGGGCGTTGAGAAGCGCGTAGCCGCTCTCCGTGGCGAGCGCGGAATCGTCCGCGGTGAGGGGCGGAACGTACGCCGTGGTGGCCGCGACGGCGCCCAGCACGAGGCTCACGCCGATGACCAGATAGCCGAACGTGCGCACCCCGGTCTCCTCAAGCCCGCAGTTCTCGTCAGCCGGTCGCCAGGACGATCATGTTGACGGTCATGGCGAGCAGCGACTCGCCGACGATCAGGCCCGCGGCGAACGGGACGCCCCAGTCCTCCGCCCAGACCCGGCCCTTCCAGCGCGCCACCAGCATGTTGACGACGCAGCCGACGCCATAGGTGGCGATGGCCGCGAACGGCAGGTACATGCTCAGGCCGACCAGCACGCCGAGGCCGCTGAACGTGCTCAGGCCGAGCAGCGCCCCCAGCAGCGCGCCGAAGCCGTACAGCGCATACGGCATCTCGCCGCCCTGCACGCCCGTGATGACGGCCTGCAGAGCCTGCGCCTGCGGCGCCGTCGTGGGCGTCTCCGGGCCGAACGCCACGCCGAAGCTCTGGCGATTCGCTTCGGCGATCAGCAACACGACCAGCATCGACACGAGCGGCCCGATGCCCACGACCAGGAGCTCCAGCACCTGCTGCCGCCGCGGCTGCGCTCCCACCAGGTGGCCCGTGCGCAGGTCGGCCATCATGTCGGCGGCCAGCGTGATGGCGACGCATAACGCGGCCCCGATCAGCACGGCGCCGACCACGGCCCCCGTGCCGCCGAGCAGCATGACGAGCACCACGGTCAGCAGTGCCATGCCCGAGATCGGCGACCAGTCGGTCATGCCGGTGCACTGGGCGATGATGATGCCGGCCAGCCAGATCCACGCCACCCCGACGAGCGCGATGCCCGCCGCGCGCAGCAGGGGCGGGAACCCCGACAGCCAGCCCGGCCGGGCGCTGTTGCTCAGCAGATAGTCGTCCTTGCGGGCCTCGTCGTAGCCATCCCAGATCCGGGCCGCCTGCTCGCTCGAGAAGCGGACGACGTACCCGCCGTGGGAACGCGTGGCGGTGATCAGGGCGTCGACCTCGGCGTTGAGCGCGTCCGCCGCCGCCCGGCGTTCGTCTTCCGACAGGTCATCCGAGATGTCCGCAACGGACACGACGCTGACCCATTGGCCGGTGACCGGACAGGTGCGGTTGAACGGCCTCTCTCCCACCACGTAGGCCGCCGCGAACAGCAGCACGCCGGCCAGACCGGCCGCCGTCACCAGCACCGGCAGCCCCAGCTCGTCGCCGCCGCCCCGCACCCTGCCGGCCGCCGCCACGCTCTGGAGCGCGGCCCGGATCGCCGGCAGCGACATGACGATGCCCATCATCGCCCCACCCAGCAGCAGGCCGATGCCCAGCGGCCGGTTGAAGGCGTCGAAGCCGTAGGCGGGCGCCTCGGGGGCGGCCACGGTCGCGGGCATCCAGCCCATGGCGAAGGCGAAAGGCGTCAGCACGTGATACGCGAGGATGCCGCCCGCCAGCACGAACAGGCCGGGCCGGCCGGTGATGTACCCGGCGCCGAGGGCGAACGGCGCGATGCCGAAGATCAACTCGACCTGCGGTGGGAAATTCAGCAGCCGGCCGGCGTCGAGCGCGTCGGCCGCCAGCACGTCGATGCCGAGCGAGCCGTAGCTGGGCAGCCCGAGCTGGTCGGCGGCAACGAACCAGTAGACCGCCGCACCCGCGCCGATGCCGGCAAGCAGCACGACTGCCTTGCGCGGGCCGGCGCCGGGCGACTTGAGGATGGCCGCCACCCCCGTCCCGGTCGGGAATCGCAGGCGGTCGATCTCGATCATCTGCTTGCGCAGCGGGATGATGAACGCCGTCCCCAGGATCGCCCCGCCGACCGCGGCCAGCGTGATCAGCCAGAAGTCGGCGCCGCCGGCCGCCAGCGGCAGCCCGAGCAGGAACAGGACCGGAACGGTGAAGATGATGCCCGAGTTGGAGATGTTGACGGCCGACGCGCACGTCTGCGCGATGTTGGTCTCGAGAATGGAGCCGCGCCGCAGCACGCCGCGCAGGACGCCGAAGCCGAGCACCGCAGCGATGGCGCTGCCGCCGATGGTGAAGCCGATCTTGAGTCCGGCGTACGTGATCGCCGCGTTCATGACCACGCCGATCACGATCGCGAACAGGATCGCGCTGGCCGTGGCCTCGCGGTAACGGGTCTGGAAGACGTCCCGGAAGAAGGTCCCCATGGGAGGCTTCGTGCAAGTCTAGACGCTGCACGGTCCTGGACGCGAGTGTCCCCCTACGGCTGTTCAGCGAGGGCGAACACCACCAGGCGCTCGTTGCCGCGCTGCTCCCCGCTGGCCGGCGCGGAGACGTTCGCCGCGACGTACTGCCGGCCGTCGTTGCCTGCGTAGGTGATCGGCACGGCCTCGACGTTGTAGTCGAACGCCGCCGACCAGAGCTCCTGGCCGGTGCGGGAATCGAACGCCCGGAAGCGCCGATCCGTGGTGGCGCCGATGAAGACGAGGCCCCCCGCGGTGACGATGGCGCCGCCCACGCTCGGCGTTCCGACCCGCTGCTTCGCCTCGGGCAGCAGCTCGTTGATGCCCAGCGGCACCTCCCAGGCGATCTCGCCGCTGGCGGCGTGCACGGCATAGAGCCGCGCCCAGGGCGGCTTGTAGCACGGGAGCGCGCCGAGCCGCTCGCCCTCGGCGTCGAAGATGGGCGCCTCGAAGGGCGGCCCCGGCGAGCGGACGTAGGCGACGTGGTCCTCGACGTCCGGGCCGTACTCGGGGTTGACGTCCATCCAGCCGCTGATCGGCCGGTCCTTCGAGTTCACGAAGATGTAGCCCAGCTCCGGGTCGTAGGCGGTGCCGTTCCAGTTGACGCCGCCACCCGTGCCGGGGAAGACGAGCGACGGCGGCGTCCCCTCCTGCCGGAGCCGGAGCGGCGTGTAGGGCCCCTCGTTGTAGTAGCCCACCTCGTCCCACAGCTCGCGGCAGGCGGCGGCGTGCTCGGGCGTCGTGTCGTCGGCGGTGACGACGTCTTCCGGCCCCATGCTGACCCGCGCCACCGGCGGCGGCCTGAGCGGGATCGGCTGAGTCGGCCAGTACTCCTCGCCCGGCACGTCGCCCGCCGGGACCGGGCGCTCCTCCACCCCGTGGATCGGCTCGCCCGTCACGCGGTTCAGGATGAACATGAAGCCCGACTTCCCGACCTGCGCCACGGCCGGAATCCGCTCGCCGTCGCGCTCGATCTCCAGCAGGCCGGGCGCCGGCGGCAGGTTGTAGTCCCACAGATCGCGGTGGATGTTCTGGAAGTACCACTCCAGCTCGCCCGTCGCGATGTCGATGGCGATGGTCGAGTTGGCGAAGAGGTTGGCGCCGGGCCGGTCGCCGCCGTAGAAGTTCGAGCCGGGGCTGCTGACCGGCATGTAGACCAGGCCGCGCTGCTCGTCGACGGTCAGGGTGAAGGCCCAGACGTTGTTCCCGATCCGGTTGCGCCAGCTCTGGTTGCCCCAGGTCTCGCTGCCGAAGTCGGACTCCGTCGGCAGGGTCGGGAACTCCCACCGCAGGCGGCCGGTGGCGGCGTCCAGGGCCCGCGGGTAGGCGTACACCGGCTCTCCCCCGCCGCGCGGCTGATTGAGGTGCGGCGCAATGTGCTCCTGCCCGGGGCCGAAGGCGCTCGAGCCGAGGATCAGGGCGTTCCGGTAGACCACCGGGACGCCGGTGTACGGGATCCGCAGCTCGACCTCCCCGTCGCCGCCGAACGACGGACCGCGCGCGCCGGTTGCCGCGTCGAGGGCGATGACCGTCGACAGGCTGGTGAAGTAGATGCGCGCCCCGTGCGCGTCGGTCGCCGGGCCGTAGGCGACGCCGCGGAACGAGGCCAGCCCCTCGGCGAGCTCGTGCCGCCAGATCTCCTCGCCCGTCTCCGGCCGCAGGGCGACGACGCGGTTGCCGGCCGCGAGGTACATGACGCCGTCGACGACGATCGGCGTCACCTGCTGGAAGAGCTCGGTCGGGGTCGGTCCCTCGATGAAGCCCTGTCCGTCCGGCGGATGGAAGCGGTACGACCACACCTCCTCGAGCTCCGCGACGTTGCCGGTGTCGATCTGGTCGAGGGGCGAGAAGCGCGTGCCGGCCAGGTCGCGGTTGTAGGTCGGCCAGTCAGCGTCCGGGCTGCGAGCGTCGTCCTGGGCGAGGCCGGTCGCCGCCGCACCCATCACGCATCCTGCCAACACGACCATCAGGGGCATCCCGGAGACGCGGCGAGACCGCTCGACGGCACGCGGGTGCCCGACGCCGCGGGAGCGCCGGGCGGTGGAGGCGCGCGGGCTCGTGATGGTGGCCATGCCGGGATCTCCTCTCTCGACGGGATCGTCGATCGCTGGTTGCTGTCGTTTGACCGCTGCTCGTTGGTCAGGGCATCCGGATGCGGAAAACGACGCCGCCCATCGTGTTCGTCGCGGACGTTCCGGCGCGGGCAGCAGGGCTCCACCTGCAGGGCGCGCGGCAACTCCGTTCACAGTATGTCTCACTCCCGCCGCCGTTGACGCGGCGGGGACGCTGGGCGACACTGGGACCCTGCCTGCTCGGGTTCGGAGGTGACGATGCAGATTCGACACGGATTGCTCGCGGCACTGCTCCTCGGCTTCGCGGCGCTTTCCGTCCCGCCCGGCCTCGACGCGCAGGAGGGCGAGACGACAACCCGCGAGGCAGTCCGGCCCTTCGTCCCGGTGACGGACGCGATGCTGCGCGATCCCGATCCCGAGGACTGGCTGATGGCCCATCGCACCTACGACTTCCAGGGCTACAGCCCCCTGGACCAGATCAACCGGGACAACGTGCACACGCTGCAGGTGGCCTGGATGCGGGCGATGAACGAGGGCCCGCAGCAGGTACAGCCGCTCGTGTACGACGGGGTGATGTACCTGGCGAACAACGACGACCACATCCAGGCCCTCGACGCGACAACGGGGGACCTGCTGTGGGAGTACCAGCGCCGAAACCCCGATGATCTGCGGGAGTACGCCGCACTCGGCAACCGGACCCGCCACATCGCCATCTACGGCAACCACATCTACCACCTGACCGCGGACGCGCATCTGCTGGCCCTCGACGCGCGCACCGGAGAGGTGGCCTGGGACACCGAGATGGCCGACTACCGCGACGGCATCACGCACTCGTCGGGAGCGATGATCATCGACGGCCGAGTGCTGGCGGGCCGCACCTGCAGCCCCCGGAGCCGCGACGCCCGCTGCTTCATCTCCGCCCACGACTCGGACGACGGGACGGAGCTGTGGCGGGTCTACACCGCCGCGGGCGCCGACGACCCGGGCGGTCAGACCTGGGGCAACCTGCCGACCTCGGAGCGGGTGCACGTCTCGCCGTGGGGCGCCCCCGGCAGCTACGACCCGGAGCTGGGGCTCATCTACTGGGGCATCGCCGTCCCCCTGCCCTATCCCCGCATCGTCCGGCGCGGCACCTGGGACCTCGGCGACGGCACGCCGTGCGAGCTCTACTCCAACTCCACCGTCGCCCTCGAGGTCGAGAGCGGCGACATGGCGTGGTACTACCAGCACCTGCCGTGCGACGACTGGGACCAGGACTTCGTGCAGGAGCGGACGCTGATCGACACGGTGGTCGATCCCGACCCGGAGTCGGTGATGTGGATCAATCCGCGCCTCGCGGGCACGGCGGAGGAGCGCAAGGTCGCGGTCACCCTCGGGGAGCCCGGCGGCCTGTTCGTGCTCGACCGCGAGACCGGCGAGTTCCTGTGGGGGACGCCGCTCCCCTACACGAGCACGGAGCGCTTCG
>JAPOWL010000510.1:7459-9546 GCA_026707615.1 Acidobacteriota bacterium
CTTCATCAACATGGATCTCGTGGCGCGCGAGATCGGCGACCAGTTCATCATCTGCGGCCACAACGTGAAGGGCTGGTGGTCGTGGTCCTACAGCCCGCAGACCGGGCTCCTCTACATCCCGATCAACCGCTCGTGCCTGAACCAGACCGCCAACGACCGGACGATCTCGGGGGCGAGCCCGCGCTTCACCCAGCCCGAGCCGGGCTTCGAGGTGGACGGCCACCTGACCGAGGTGCGGGCCCTCGACATCTCGACGGGCCGCGAGGCGTGGCGCTTCAGCCAGCGCGCCCCCAACGCCGGGTCGACGCTGGCCACGGCGGGGGGTGTCGTGTTCCACGGCGACCTGAACCGCCGCTACCGCGCCTTCGACGCCGAGACCGGCGAGGTGCTGTGGCAGACGATTCTCGGCAGCCAGATCACGGGCTTCCCCGTGTCGTACGCCGTCGACGGCCGCCAGTACCTGTCCGTGCCGGTGGGCGGGTCGGCCATCTTCCAGCTCTCGAACTACGCGTCCGAGCTCGAGGCGCCGCTGGGCAGCAACCTGATCGTGACGTTCGCGCTGCCTCCGGCCGCGGCGGACCGGTGACCGCGGACACCCGCCCGCGCCGGGAACCGGCCGTGCCCGAACCCGAGGAGGACGTCATGCAGAGCACTCACGCCCCGCGGGCCGCCGTGGGCCGCACCGGCGTCATCCTCCTCGGCGTCGCCTTCGTCCTCGCCGCACCGGCCGCGGCACAGCAGGGTGCGGCCGGCGGTGAATGGCGCAGCTACGCCGGCGAGGCGGGCGGCACGAAGTACTCGCCGCTCGACCAGATCCACGCCGGCAACGTGGAGGACATGCACGTCGCCTGGCGCTGGCGCTCGGTCGACCACGAGCTGGCCGACGCCGACCCCGACCTGCAGTTCAGTCCCATGCTCCTGACGACGCCGCTGATGGTCGGCGGGCGGCTCTTCATGAGCACGAACCTGGGGCAGGCGGCCGCGATCGACCCCGCGACGGGCGAGACGACCTGGGTGTACCGCGCGCTGGAGGACGGCGCCGGACGGCCGCGCGGCGGGCCGACCCGCGCCGTCGGCCACTGGCACGACCCGGAGCGGGACGACGAGCGCGTCTTCCTCGTGAGCGGGGAGCAGCTCGTCGCCCTCGACGCCCGAACCGGCGAACCGCTGCGCGAGTTCGGAGCCGGCGGCAAGGTCGACCTCTCGGACGGCGTTCCGCATCTCGAGGAGTACCGCTGGACCGCGGCGCCCCTCATCTGCCGCGACACCGTCATCGTCGGCATCTTCACCCTCGACCAGTTCGATCGGCGGGAGCAGGCCCCCGGCTACATCCGCGGCTACGACGCGGTCACCGGGCAGCTCAGGTGGCGCTTCAACACGATCCCGCAGCCGGGCGAGTTCGGTCACGAGACGTGGGAGGACGGATCCTGGGAGCACACCGGCGCCAGCAACGTCTGGACGACGGCGAGCGCCGACGAGGAGCTGGGCTACGCGTATCTGCCGACCGCCACCCCGACCCACAACTGGTACGGCGGGCATCGGCCGGGCGACAACCTGTTCGCGGAGACGCTGCTCTGCCTGGAGTGCGAGACCGGCCGCCGCGTCTGGCACTACCAGTTGATCCACCACGGCATCTGGGACTACGACACCGCCTCGACCCCGATCCTGGCCGACATCACCGTCGACGGCCGGCCGATCAAGGCCGTCGTGCAGGTGACCAAGCAGGCGTTCGCCTACGTCTTCGACCGCGTCACCGGCGAGCCGGTCTGGCCGATCGAGGAGCGGCCGGTGCCGCAGTCGGACGTCCCCGGCGAGCGGACGTCGCCGACGCAGCCGTTCCCCACCCGGCCGGCGCCGTTCGACCGGCAGGGAATCACGGTCGACGATCTCATCGACTTCACGCCCGAGTTGCGGGCGGAGGCGCTCGAGATCTTCAACCGCTACCGCGGCGGCCCGATCTACACGCCCCCGTCGCTGCGCGACGAATCGCCCGGCGGGACGCTCGGCACGCTGCAGCTCCCGGGATGGGTAGGCGGCGCCAACTGGAACGGCGCCGCCTACGACCCCGAGACGCAGATGCTCTACGT
>JAPOWL010000440.1 GCA_026707615.1 Acidobacteriota bacterium
CGATCCGCACGTAGTAGTAGGCGCCGCTGTAGCCCCACGGCGTGTACTCGCTGTAGAGCTCGCCGACGTCCATGGCGAACGCCGAGACCTGCGAATAGGTGTTGAACACGTTCCGGCCCCCGACGGCCAGCGTCGTTCCGCGCCCGAGATCGATGCTCAGCTCCAGGTCGACGATCGGCCTGCCTTCGAAGAACCCGTTGTAGAGCCCGCCCGCCGGGGTGTAGATGCCGGTCGCGCGGCTGAGCCCGCTGTCGAAGTCGTACCAGCCGCCGTAGTAGCTCAGGCGGCCCAGCAGACTGGTCGGGCCCATGCGCTGCGTGACGGCGGCGTTCCAGCGGGTGCGGGGGAGGGCGTAGGCGTACTCCGTCGTGCGCCGGTCGTTCAGCAGTCCCCGCTCGTTGTCGGTGACCAGGGTGCGCGTGTGGTTGAAGACGGCGCTGATGACGGTATTCCCGCGCAGCGCCAGCGGCGTCCAGGTCGAGACCACGTCGACGCCCTGCGTCGTCGTGCCGAAGGCGTTGGTGAAGAACTGGAAGTAGCGCAGGTCGCGGGCCGACTCCACGCCCCCCGCCAGCAGGTCGCCCACCTCGGCGTCCGTCAGCGTGAAGATGCTCGTGACGCCGATGCGGTCGGACACGTCGATGCGGAAGTAGTCGGCCGTGAAGGTGAACGAGCCGCTGTCGAGCACCACGCCGGCCGTGTAGTTGCGCGATTCCTCCGGCCCCAGCGGCGCGCCGCCGCGCAGCCTCGCGGCCGGCGAGCTCGGCGGAATGACGGCCTTGATGATCAGGTAGCCGACGGACGGGTCGAACCAGCTCGACAGGTTGAACCCCTGCTGCTGACCGGGCGTCGGCGCCCGGAACGCGGTGCTCACGCTGCCGCGCACGAAGCCGAGCCGTGCGGACAGCTTGCCGTTCGTGGTCGAGCCGAAGTCCTCGAAGCGCTCGGCCCGGACCGCGCCGCCGAGCGTCCAGCCGCCGCCGGCGTCGCCGCTCACCTCCAGGTCGCCGTAGGCGGCGAAGTTGCTGCGGCTCCATTCGCCGACCGCCAGCGGCCCGTAGCCGGGGAAGCCGTGCGCGCCCGCGAAGAAGCCCTGCTCGTGGAACGGGCCCACGGCCCAGGAGTCCGGCTCGCCGAGGCCGGCCCCGAACTGCTCGTCCCGCCATTCGATGCCGGCGGCCAGATTGACCCGGTTCGTGACCGCGTACGACACGTCGGCGTTGAAGTTGATCTCCCGCTGCCGGTTGGTGCCGAGATCGAACGAGGTCGGCGTGGCCAGGCCGAGAGAGGCGTTGACGGTGTTGTAGCTGAACAGGTCGCTGTCGTGGACGCCGAGCGAGCCGCTCACGTCCCAGTCGAAGCCGCCGGCGACGCCGCGCACGCCGCCGACCAGCGCCGTGTCCGTGGCCGTCCCCCCCATCCGCGGCGTGTAGCCGCCCGGAAAGATCTCCCGCACCGAGAAGCAGTCCGGGTCGTCGAGCACGCGCTCGAGGGCGACCGAGTCGGCCCGGTCGTCGGTGACGGCCACCGTGGGGCAGCCGGCGGATCCTTCGCCGCGCGCCGCGCGCGCATCGCCGATCAGCAACGTGCGGCCGTTGTCGTTGCTGTAGATGCCGCGCTGCCGGTTCGGGTTGCGGAAGAAGAAGCCGCCCGTCACCTTCTTGCTGGCGTAGTTCGCGTGGGCGTAGAGCTCGACGCCCGAGGGCAGGCCGTAGCCGAAGTTCCCGAAGAGCGCCAGGTCGTCCTCGACGTCCGGCGCGCCCCAGATCTGCGGCGCTTCGGAGGCGACATGCGTGTTGCCGGCGGCGATCAGGGCGATCGCGTCGCTGCGGGGCGCGGCCCGGTTGGTCGGGTTCGACTCGCCGTACTGCAGGCTCAGGTTGGCGAACCCGCTCGCGCCCAGCGGCAGCCCGACGTTGCCCGCCACCCGGTACGACTCGCCGTCGCCGCCGCCGAACATCCCGGAGTCGACCTCGAGTGACCCGCCCGACGCGGCGTCCTTGAGCTGGAAGTTCATGACGCCGGCGATCGCGTCCGAGCCGTACTGGGCCGCCGCCCCGTCCCGCAGCACCTCGACCTGGCGCAGCGCAATCGCCGGGATGGTGGAGATGTCGGGCGCCTGCGAGCCGTACGCCACGCCGTTGCCGCCGTGCCAGTCGATGATCGACGCCCGGTGGCGCCGCTTCCCGTTGACCAGGATCAGCGTGTGATCCGGCGCCAGGTTGCGGAGCATGGCCGGCCGGACCACGGTCGATGCCCCGCCGATCGGCTGCGTGTTGACGTTGAACGACGGAATGACCGTGCGGAGCTGGTCCTTCAGGTCGCCGCCGCCCTGCCGGACGAGGTCCGTGGCCGTCAGCACGTCCACCGGCACGGCCGACTCGGTGGCGCTCCGCGCCTCGGCGCGGGAGCCGACGACCACGGTCTCCTCCGTGAAGCCGGCCAGGAGGCCCTGCATCTCCGCGGGCGAGAGTCCCAGCGCCTCGACCTCGTCCGGCGTCATGCCGAGCGCGCGCGCCAGGTCTTCGATGATCTCGCCCGCCGCTTCGTCCTGTGCCGCGACCTGCTCCCGGGCGGCGTCCGCCTGCGGCGCAGCGTGCGCCGGCGAGGTCGGCGCCGTCCACACCGCCCCGAGCAGTGCCAGCAGCAGCGCGACCCACCCCCGCTCGCGGGCCGTCCTCGCGTTCTTCCCTCGCGGTGTCGGTTTCCTCATCGTTCCTTTCGGCGTCTCTTGCTTTCCTCGTTCTCCGCGCCGGCCAGTCGTCATCGTTCCCGCCGCCGTGAACGGGGTGCGCGTGTCGACCACCCGCGCCCGCAGAACGGTTCGAGCGGTGCCGGAGCGGCTCGATTCCACGGCGCGTCCCCGCGCTTGCACCGCACCGGGAGCGGGACTATCGTAACGGACAGCTACTGCCGGCCCGGGGGCGTTGCTGGTCCGGAGGTCGCCGCCCGTTGGCGGATGGCCGCTTCCCCGGGGCCCGGTTGTTCGGCTTGGAGGAGGGTCCCATGCGTGCTCGCTGTCTTCCGGCGTTCGCGATCCTGATCGCCGTGTCGATCGTCATGCCGCCCTCCGCGGCCGGCCAGGGGGCGGAGGGAGTGGAGTCGCCCCGGACGGCGTGGGGCGATCCCGACCTGCAGGGCACCTGGTCCTACGCCTCGCTGACGCCGCTCCAGCGCCCGGCCGAGCTCGGCGACCGGCAGCACTACACCCCGGAGGAGGCGGAGGCGCGGAACTTCGCCGTCACGCAGGACCGGCCGCCGGTGCCGGGGCAGGTGGGATCGTACAACGCGCTGTGGTTCGACCGGGGGCGGGTCAGCGAGGACCTGCGCACGTCGCTCATCGTCGATCCGCCGGACGGCCGCCTGCCGCTCCGCGCCGAGACGCGGGAGCGCATGGCCGCCGACGCCGCCTACCGGCGCGAGCACCCCGCCGACTCGTGGCTCGACCGCAGCAACTGGGACCGCTGCATCACCTACCACGGCGTGCCGCCGGTCTCCACCGGCTACAACAACACCTACCACATCGTCCAGGCGCCGGGGGTCGTGGCGATCCGCGTCGAGAACATCCACGACGTGCGCGTCATCCCGGTCGACGGGCGGCCCCGCCTCGACGACGGCATCCGGCAGTGGAACGGCGACTCCCGCGGCCGCTGGGAGGGCGACACCCTGGTCGTCGAGACCGCCAACTTCAGCGAGCAGTCGCAGCACCGTTTCCCGTCCTCGTCCGGGATGGTGGTGGTCGAGCGCTTCCGCCGTGCGGCGCCGGATCGCATCGACTACGAGTTCACGATCACCGACCCCGCGGTCTACACGCAGCCGTGGACCGTCCTCCGCCCGATGCCCCTCCTCCCCGGCTACCACATCTACGAGTACGCCTGCCACGAGGGGAACTACGCGATGACCAACATCCTGAGCGGCGAGCGGGTCCAGGAAAGGGAGCGGGCCGCGGAGCAGGCGGCAGGGCGCTAGCGCGCCCTGACTTCCGCGTTGGGAGTCTGCGCGGGCGCGACGTGCCGCATCGCCGTTCTGCGGCGCAGACTCCTAGCGCTTAAACTCGTGGTCGCGTCGGGAGTCTTGCGCGCGCAGCGGCCTGTTGCACCGCGCGTCGTGCGGCGCAGACTCCTGGCGCGCCGGGGCAGGGCGCTGTCGGAGTCATGTCGAGCACCGGCTTCCTGGGTACGCGGGCGGACGTCTTCGTGGATGCCGCGATCGTCCTGCTCGTGATCGCTCCGTTCGCGATGGCTTACGCGCTGCGACTCGCCGCGCAGCGCCGCCACCTCCACCACCGCAACCTCCAGTTGGGCCTGCTGCTGGCAGGGATCGCGGCGGTGCTGCTGCTGGAAGGCAGCCTCCGATTCGGAGGCGGGGCGGAAGCCTACGCGGCGAGCTCTCTGTACGACTCGGCGACCCTTCGGGTGACCTTCCTCGTGCACCTCGCCGTCGCCGTGCCGACGTTCATCGCCTGGTGCGCCCTGGTAACCGTGTCGTGGCGGCGCTACGCGCTCACCCTCCCCGGATCGTTCGGCCGTGTCCACCGGCGTTGGGGCAGGCTCGTGTTCGCGGGACTGTGCCTCTCGTCGGCAACCGGCATCGCGCTCTACATCATGAGCTTCGCGTACTGAGCGGCCTGGCGCGCTTCGATCCGGGGGCGCTTACGGCTCCTCGTGCGTGTGGATGCGCCGCTCGCCGGCTGCGACGGCGATGCGGCCGGCGGCGAGGCGGTGCTTGTTGGTGACGCCCTCCCAGCAGCCTTCCTCGTAGAACTCGTAGCCCGGCGTCGCGATGCGTGGCATGTCGAAAGCGAGCGTCCACGGCTGCGTGAAGACCTCCGGGTCCTCGATCCGCGCCTCATAGTGCAGCGTGTCGGCGTCCAGCAGGCGCCAGCGCTCCACGACGCGCAGGGAGTTGCTGTAGAAGCTCCCGTGCGAGTCGAGCCAGGCCCGGTCGTCGAAGTTGGTGACTTCGATCACGAGCGTGTCGCCCTCCCAGCGGCCGCGGGAGTCTCCGTTGAAGAGCGTGATGTCCGAGCCGACGTGCGGGCCGCCGTCGATCGGAATCACCCGGTAGGCGTGCGCCCACTCGTAGAGGATCACGACGTGGCTGCCGTTCTGGCGGATCTGCAGGTCCCCGCGGTAGTTGCTCCGCGGCACGCCGACCAGCAGGCAGCGGTCCTCGGGATCGATGTGCTCCAGCTCCGTCGGCGTCTCCATGTCGTAGAGCATCTCGGTGCGGCGCTCGGCCGCCCACGCCTGGTAGGGGATGCGCCCGTCCGGCGGGTCGATGATGATCTGCTGCGGTAGCCCCAGCCGCTCCGGCCCGCGGCTCTGCATGCGCGCGTGGATGGCGTCGCAGCAGCCGTCCTCGATGCTGTGCGAGGCGTTGGCGGGCCCGCCGTCCCAGTAGCCTTGCAGGTCGGGGTGCCCGTCCGCGGTGCGGGGCGGCGACCACTCCGCTTCCTGGCCGGCGGCCGGCGCAGGCGCGAGGGTTACGGAGAGGATCAGCGCCGTCGCGACGAGCAGACCTCGCCGTGTGCTGGTGGAGCCGATGGACCGGTCAGTCATCGTTGCCTCCTCGTCCGGGGGAGGCGCTGCGAGCGTGGCGCCCTCCCGCGTCCTGCACGCCGATGCACCCGTCCGCGGCCTGAAGAGCGCATTCACCGTCCTGGTGCCCCGGGGCGGATGCGGCGGTCGCATCCGTGTCGTGGCACGAGCCGTGGCGCCGGCCGATTCGTGCACGCGCCGCGTCACTTGTCCGCGGCCAGTTCGCTCTCCGAGTACGCGTAGCACTCGTACTCCAGGAGCTGGATGTCGGCCTCCTGGCGGCGGTAGAGCGGCATGCGCATCGTCCACGGCCGGGTGAAGACCTCCGGGTCTTCGATAGTCGCTTCGTACAGGAGGTGATCCGGTCCGGTCGGCGTGTAGCGCTCGACGACGTGCAGCGCAGTGCTGTGGAAGTTGCCGGCCCGGTCGAACCACGTCCGGTCGTTGAAGTGGATGACGTCGACGACCAGGGTGTCGCCCTCCCAGTGGCCGCGCGAGTCACCCATCCAGAAGTCGATGTGCCCCTCGGGGTGCGGGCTGCCGTCCATGTAGATGGTGCGCGTGACGTGGATGTACTCGTAGAGGATCAGGATGCGATCCGAGAACTGCAGGATCTGGAACGGGTAGGGCATGTAGGTGATCCGCGGCACCCCCGGCATGTTGCACTGCGCCTCGGGGTCGGCGGTCAGCCGGTTCTCGAAGTTCTCCTGCTTCTGCGCCAGCGCCCACTCCTGGTAGGGAATCTCGTTGCCCACGACGACGCCCTGCCCGGCGGGCACGCCGGCCCGCGCCGCGTGGTCCTGGATGTCCCACGCCGCCGTGTTGAGCGCCTGCCAGATGCCCTGCAGGTCCGGTTGCCCGTCCGCAGTGTGGGGCGGAGCGTAGGGCTCCTGCGCGCCGGAAGTAGCAGGCTCCGCGGCCGATGCAGAGGCGGACTCAACCGAGCTGGCCGCCCCCAGCAGCCAGAGCGCTGCCGCCGCAACCGCCGTCACGCGCAAGGTCCGCCGTGTCGCACGCAGGGTCTTCATCAGTGCCATCCTCGTTGCCGTCCGCCGCGCGAGGGAGTCTCGCGCCGGCGAACTCCCAACGTCTCCACGGGGCGTACTAGCGACGCTGCCCCGGCTCGGGCGCCCCGGTGCCGGACGAGCCGGCGAAGAAGTTGCGTCCGTCGGGGAAGGTGATGGTGATCCCGTTGGCGGTCGGCGTGCCGTCCTTGGCCTCGTAGCCCTCCACGACGAACTCGATCCCGGGCGGGAAGTCGCTGCGCCGCAGGCCGCGCCGCAGGAGCGCGGTGGGGTTGCCCATCTCCACCGCCCAGTTGACGACCTCGCCGTCCGGTCCGACGACGTCCATGTGCAGCCAGCCGTGCGGGTTCACCCACTCGAGCTCGGTCAGGATTCCCTGGAGCGTGATGGGCTTCTCGATGTCGAACTCGGCCGAGAAGGAGTGGTGCGCCGACCCGCCCGCCGACGCGAAGAGCACGGCGAGACCGACGACGGCAACCGGCAACGTCTTCCCTCGCATCGGTTGACCTCCCGCGGCCGCGGCCCGGCCGCTCTCAGCCGCAGCCTACACCCGTGCCGCTGCGGTCGCAAACGCCCGCCACCGCGCTGCGCCGGGGCAGGGGCGGGCGGACGCACGCCGCCGCGAACGTGTGGCTGGTCCTGCGCCCGGCCCCGCAGCCTCAGGGAGCCGCTTCGCGCTCCTCGGCCCGCGCGCCGCGCAGCAGGTTCTCCATCCCGTAGTTGCCCTCGTGGCAGGCGTACTCGTAGAGCGGCAGGTCGCTCCGGTTCATCGGCAGCCGCCCGCTGAACGACTGCGTGAAGGTGGCGGGATCGTTGACCGTGAACTCGTAGAGCAGGGTGTCGCCGTCCACCCGCGTGAACCGCTCGACCAGGTGCAGCCCTTCCGCCGACCCGAAGGCCAGCCCGGTCAGGCTGAAGCTGGCCGTCCGGTGGGTGAAGTTGCGCGTGTCGACGACCAGCGTGTCGCCTTCCCAGCGGCCGCGCGAGCTGCCCATCCACTGCCGGATGTCGTCGGTGAGTTCCGGCCGGCCGTCGAGCGGCACGACGCGCACGTCGTGGTTCATCTCGAGCAGCAGGACGACCGCGTCGGGCGTCTGGAAGACCTGCATGTTGTTGTTGTAGCCGCCCGGCAGCATCGGCGGTCCGGTGCTGAACCCCAGGAGGCAGCGCTCGGCGACCCCGCGCTCCTCGGGGCCGGCGACGCCGTAGCCGCCCACCCGGATGCGGACCGGCTGCCCGTCCCCGGCCAGACGCGCTTCCTCGCGCGCCTCCGCCTCGGGGGTGAGCGGCGGAATCCGCCCGTCCGGGGGATCGACGATCAGCGCCGTCTGCGTCAGCGCCGTCGCCCGCGCCCGGTCCGTCCAGACCGCCTGGCTGTAGCCGCCCGGCGATCCCGGCGGCGCCGCGAGGTCGCGGGCCAGCGCCTCGGCGTTCAGCTCCTGCGCCAGCGCCGCCGCCTCCTCGTCGGTCAGCGTGTCCCGGTCGGCGAGATCCTCGGGCCGCTGGAGCGGCGTGAACGTCCAGTAGTCCCACACGCCGCCGAGGTCCGGGTCGCCCCACGGCGTGCGCGGCGTCTCGGCGGACTGCGCCAAGGTGGCAGCGGGCGCGAGCACGGCCAGGGCCGCCACGAGCGCCGGCAGGATCAGCGTTCGCGTCAAGGTTCTCTGCATGGGGCTTCTCCTCGTTCCGGATGCCGCGAGCGATTCTGCGTGTTCGCCCCATCATAGCTGGAACAACGCGCTCGTCCTCCATTCGTCACACGCTCGCGCGCAACAGCCGGGGTGGCAGGAGCCTCCGGTCCCCGTTGACGTGAATCGAGGGCTCTGACTACCGTGAGCCGATGCGGCTGAACGATAGGGACATATTCCGTGCGGACGACGGGGCGGCGCGCTTCCCAGGTGCCGCTCGGCCAGCCATCGCATCTACGACCGCCTCGCGCGAAGCTGGATGGGACACGTCATGAGGACGACGACGGTCTCGCAGTTCAGGATGTCGTTGAGCGCCTACTTGCGCCAGGTGAAGGCCGGCGAGGAGGTGGTGGTCACCGAACACGGTCGCCCCATCGCACGCTTGGTACCGCTCACGGGACCGGCCGCGATTCCGGACCACCTCAGGGACCTGGAGGCTCAGGGCCTGCTGAAGCGAGGTACGAAGCCCCTGCCGGCGGACTTCTGGGACCTCCCGCGGCCCGCGGACCCGCGGGGCTCGATTCGCGCGGCCTTGATCCGCGAGCGCGAGGAGGGCCGGTGAGTCGCCGACGCCTCGTCGCCGGCGGTCGCCGCTCCGGCTGCCGCGGCCTCTTCGCCGCCGTCCTGCGCCGGCATGCGCCGCGCCTCGTCGCACGCCGCGTCGAGCGCCCGCCGCAGCACGGCACCGACCTCCGGCGTCAGCCGGCCACGCACCACCACCATCCCGTCGTCGTCGACCCACGTCCGCAGCGATCGGCTGGCGTCCCGCTGCTCCTCTTCGGCCTCCTCTGCGGCGCGGTCGACACGGCGCCAGCCGCGGACGATGCGCTCCACGTGCTCTGCTGTCCCCGCGAGCGCGACGTCGAGCAGGCTCTGCTCGTTCTCAGGGGTGGCCACGCGGGTGACGGCGCGCACCTTGGAGTAGGAGATCCGGCCCCCGCGCATGGCGTCGCTCAGCTTCGGCAGCTCGCCGAGGGCCCTGGCCACCCGCACGTGCTCGCGGGCGGCGCCCGGTGCGAGCCCCGTGCGCCAGGTCAGCCACTTCGCGCACGACAGGCAGCCGCTCCAACCCTCCTGCTGGTCGAACTCGCGGATCAGGAGCAACAGGTCGTACGTGGCGGCGTCGATGCGGGCGGAGAGCTCGGCGATGCGGTCGCCGAGCTGCTCGAGC
>JAPOWL010000461.1 GCA_026707615.1 Acidobacteriota bacterium
CCCACACCGTTCCGCGCGCCCGCTTCCCGGTCGTCGACGTGCACAGCCACCACTGGCCGGGGTTCACGGCGGCGCGCTGGCAGTCGGTCGTCGACGAGATGGACGCCCTCAACCTGCAGGTGCTCGTCAACCTGAGCGGGGGTTCCGGACGGACGCTGGAGCGGGGCCTCGCCACCATCGCGGGCAGCCCGCATCCCGACCGCATGGTCTTCTTCGCCAGCCTCGACTTCCGCGGCGGCGTGCGGCCCGGCTTCGGGGCGCGTGCGGCCGCCCAGCTCGAGCGCGACGTCGCGGCCGGCGCGGTCGGCCTGAAGTTCTTCAAGGACTTCGGCATCGACGTCCGCGACGCCGAGGGCCGGCGGGTCGCGGTGGACGACCCGGAGCTCGACCCGGTCTTCGAGACGGCGGGCCGCCTGGGCATACCGGTGCTGATGCACGTCGGCGAGCCGCAGTCGTTCTACGATCCGGTCGACCGCTTCAACGAGCGCTGGCTGGAGCTGACGCTCCTGCCGGACCGGCGGCTCCCGGCCGGCCGCTATCCGGGCTTCGAGACGATGATGGCGGAGCGCGACCGGCTGTTCGCGCGCCATCCCGGGACCACGTTCATCGCCGCGCACATGGGCTGGCACGCCAACGACCTCGGGCGCCTGGGCGCGCTGCTCGACCGGCTGCCCAACGTCGTCGCCGAGACGGGCGCCATCCTGTACGAGCTGGGCCGGCAGCCGCGCGCGGCGCGGGCGTTCTTCATCGAGCACCAGGATCGCGTGCTGTTCGGGAAGGACCGCTTCGCGCCGGACGAGTTCCCCTACTACTGGCGCACGTTCGAGACCGCCGACGAGTACTTCGAGTACTACCGCCGCTACCACGCGTTCTGGCGCCTGTACGGCATGGACCTGCCCGACGACGTGCTGCGGAAGGTCTACTACGCGAACGCCCTGCGCGTGATCCCCGGCATCTCCCGCACACCGTTCCCGCCCCTCCCGTCGGAGTGAGCCGCGCGGCCGTACCGTAACGGCCGCAGCGGAGCCTCCGGGGGGCGAGGGCCTTCGCCGACCCGTCGCCTGGCGAGCCGCCCCTCGGACTTCCCGGGCCGCCGGCTCGCGCTTCTCTTCGTCCTGGCCTGCCCTCTTGACAGACTCGCCGAAGGGGTGTAAACGAGCAGGTATCGGCGGTTCACGAGGGAGGGGTCAGCCATGACCATTGCGCGACGTCCGGCGCTGGCGGCGTTGGCGGCGGTCCTCCTCGCGTTCCCGTCCCTGTCGGCCGCACAGGACAGCGGCATCGCCGGGGAGGTGATGGACAACACCGGCGGCGTGCTGCCGGGCGTGACCGTGGAGGTCGCGAGTCCGGCGCTGATCGAGCAGTCCCGAGTGGCGTTCACGGACGGCTCGGGACGCTACACGTTCACGGCCCTGCGGCCGGGAACCTACACCATGACCTTCTCGTTGCCGGGCTTCTCGACGGTGATTCGGGAGGGCATCGTCCTGACGGCGCAGTTCACCGCCAACATCGACGCGCAGCTCGCGGTGGGCGCGCTCGAGGAGACGGTGACCGTCACCGGGGAGTCGCCGCTCGTCGACGTGCAGCACGTGCAGCAGCAGCAGGTGCTGACGAAGGAAGTGGTCGACGCGCTGCCGATGAACAAGAACTGGGCGAGCATGGCGGTCCTGACCGTCGGCGTGCGGGCCCGGGGGCAGGACGTCGGGGGGGCGCGGACCCAGTATCACCCGCTGGTGTCGGCGCACGGCGGCAACGAGTTCGACGGCATGCGCACCATGGACGGCCTGGCGATGGGCACGTTCGGGTGCGGCTATGCTTGAACGACCCTCCAGGGCGACGACGCGGCGACCGAAGAACTGACCTTCGAGATCGGCGCGGCGTCGGCCGACTCCCCCGGTGGGGGAGTCCGCGTGAACATCATCCCCAAGGAGGGCGGCAACCTCTTCAGCGGCTCGGCGTTCCTCAACTGGGCCAACGGCTCGTTGCAGAACGAGAACCTCGGCGAGCGGTTGCGCAGCCTGGGCGTCACCTCGCCGGATCGGCTGAACCGGATCTGGGACGGGAGCGCCGCCCTCGGCGGTCCGATCGTCCGCGACAAGCTCTGGTTCCACACGACGTACCGCGATACCGGGGTGTCGCTGCAGCGGGCCGACGCGTTCTTCGAGTTCGACCCGACCGACGCGATCTACGACCCGAATCCGAGACGGCCGGCGTTCGAGAACTCCTACCAGAAGAGCGTCACCCTGCGCCTGACCTCGCAGGCGACGCAGAACAACAAGTTCTCCGTCTACTACAACGTGGCCCCGCGGCACTATCCCTATCTCTATACGAGCCGCATCCGGCCGCCCGACGCGTCGAGCAACCAGAAGAACCCGATCAACGCCCACACGACGGCGACGTGGACATCGACGGTTAGCAACCGGCTGCTGCTCGAGGCGGGCATGGGCGCGCAGCTCCAGGACGCCACCACGGAGCCACTCGATCCGTGTCCCGGCATGACCGACTCGGAGGAGGACTTCTTCTGGGGCTGCACCCGGACCGCCGGCCTGACGCGCATGATCGAGCTCTCGACGGGCCGCTGGTTGCGGTCGTGGGGGCAGTGGCGGCGCTGGGTGGAGACGCACCGCACCTACAAGGCGTCCGCGTCCTACGTCACCGGCTCGCACGCCTTCAAGGCGGGCATCAACTTCTCGGAAGGAGACTTCATCAACAGCAGCTTCTTCGACACCCCGACCGACAGCGAGGGCTTCGTGCTGGACGGCGTGCCGGTGGCGGCGACGATCTACGCCACGCCCTACACCCTCCACCAGAACGTCGACTTCGACGGCGGCATCTACGCCATGGACACGTGGACGCTCGACCGCGTGACGCTGAATCTGGGCATCCGGATGGATATCACGCGGCAGTCCGTGCCGCCGCAGGACACGACGGCGTACCTGGACATCGAGCCGGGGACGGCGGTCGGCGGCTCGTGGGCGCCGCCGCGGAGGTATCCCGGGGTCGACCAGGCGGCGGCCTGGAACGACCTGAACCCGCGGATCGGCGTTGCGTACGACGTGTTCGGCGACGGCCGGACCGCCCTCAAGGGGTCGATGAGCCGCTACCTGCAGGTCAACACCGTTCACATGGGGCAGAACCTGAACCCGATCATCTCGTCGATCAACAGCACCACGGTCCCCTGGGAGGACCTGAACGGCGATCTGGTAGTCGATCCGAACGAGATTGGCGCCTTCGACAACGAGAACTTCGGGCAAACCAACGTCGTTACCCATTGGGCCGACGACGTGAGGCTGGGCTGGTTCAACCGCCGGAACAACTGGGAGTACTCCGTCGGCTTCGAGCACGAGATCCTGCCCCGCGTGTCGGCCGAGGTCTCGTACTGGCGCCGTAACCAGGGCGGCTTCACGGTCCGCGACAACACGGAAACGACGGCTGCCGACTACGACTCCTACTGCATCACGGGGCCGTCCGACCCGTGGATAGAGGGCGTCAGCGGCCAGCAGCTCTGCACCGGGCTCGCCGAGGTGTCGGAGGACCGGTTCGGGAAGCGGTTCAGCTCCATCGTCACCGCGGAGAGCCTGGGCGCGAACATCGAGCAGGTGTACGACGGGATCGACATCGCGGTGACGGCGCGGCCGAGCGGGCGCTTCTACATGTATGGGGGCGTCAACTTCGGGCGGACCCGAAGCAGCGACTGCGAAGCCCGGATCGACAGCCCGATGGACTCCACCGGCCTCTTCGGCAAGTGGGGCGAGACGGGCGCGGGGAGCGGCCACGCCGGCAACGCCGCGCCGGTGGGACGGTTCTGCGACGTCGCGGAGCCCTTCTTCCAGCCCCACTGGAAGTGGACGGGCACGTACACCCTCCCGTGGCACGACATCTCTCTCGCCGGCTCCTACCAGGGGGTGCCCGGGGTCGAGATCCGGGCCATCTATCCCGCCACCAGCGAGGAGATCGAGATGTCGCTGGGGCGGCCGCTCTCGGGCGGGCGCGCGACCCAGAACATCAATCTCATCAAGCCGTACTCGATGTACGGCGAGCGGATCAACCAGATCGACCTGCGCGTCGGGAAGTACTTCGAGCTCGGCAACGGGCCGCGGTTGCACCTCTTCCTGGACGCCTACAACCTGCTGAACAGCAGCACGACGACCGAGATCAACAACCGCTACGGCGCCGACTGGCGCAAGCCGACGCTCTTCATGCTCGCCCGCTTCATGAAGCTCGGCGTCAACTTCACCTGGTAGGAGACTGACCGGCGGGTTGCCCACCGCGGGCAACCCGTTCGGTCGGACCGCCTTGCCGGTTGGGCGGGGGCGCAGGTCGTCCCCGCCCTTTCCTTGCACCCCTGCCGAGCCCGGGACAATCGGTCGAGCGGCCCCGGCAAGGCGCAGGATGTCGGTTGACGGGGCCTCCCGCCGGGCGGCGGCCCGTTCCCGTCATCCTGCCGGAGACGCCCTGCGCCGGCGACGACCGCGGTTCACCGTGCGAGGGCGCGGCGCACGGACAGGATGGTCTCGACGGTCTCGGCGAGCTGCACCAGCTCCTCGCGATCGGGGTAGGCGTCGCGCGCCCGGCGCAGCCAGGCGTCGGCCTCTTCGTAGCGATCCAGCCGGACGAGGATGTCCGCGCCGCTGATCCACGCTTCCGCCGCGTAGCCGGGCGCCGTCTCCACCAACCGCTCGTAGTGCGGCAGGGACTCCTCGACCTGTCCGGTGACGCGCAGCGCCTCCGCCAGGGCGAGGCGTGCCTCGAGGTACGCGGGGTCGAGGTCGAGGGCGGTGGTGAACTTCTCGATCGCCTCCCGGTGCCGGCCGCCGGCGTCGAGGATCACGCCCAGGCCGAAGTGCGCGCGGGGGAGGTCCGGCGAGACGCGCAGGGCGATCTCGAACTGCTCGGCGGCGCCCCGAGGGTCTCCCGCGAGGAAGAGCGTGGTGCCGAGCCGGAGGCGCAGGGCGAGGTTGTCCGGGGCGAGCTCGAGGACGCCGCGGAAGATCTCGGCCGCCTCCGCGAAACGGCCGGCCGCGAAGGCCTCCAGGCCGCGTTCCTGGTCGTCGAGCGGGGAGTCGAGCACCCCCGACGCCTGGAGCTCCTCCAGCAGCGGATCGGCCGGAAAGGTCAGCCCGTCGCCGCGCCGGGCCAGGGTCTCCTCGGCCTTCGCGTCGTCGCCCAGGCCGGCGTAGGCGAGCCCGAGCGGATAGTAGAGGCTGGTGGCCCCGGGGTCGTGGGCCACCGCCCGCTCCAGGAAGTCCGCGGCCTGCGCGTAGGATTCGCGCGCCAGGGCGGCCCGGCCCGCCCCCGACAGCGCCGCCGCCGACTCGGCGTCGCGCCCCAGCGCCCGGAGGAAGAGCGGCTCCGCCTCGTCCGTGCGGCCGAGCAGGAGGTACACCTCGCCGAGCCAGACGAGGGCCGCGAGGTCGTTCGGCCGCAGGGCGAGGGTGCGCTCGAAGTACTGCGCCGCCTCCTCCTGCTCCCCGTCGGTCCGGTAGCGGTGGGCGAGATAGTACGGCCAGCGCGGGTCGGACGGCACGTGCGCGTGGGCGTGCAGGAAGCAGGCCTCGGCGGTCTCGAAGAACTCGGCCACCATCATGATGATGCCGAGCTCGCCGTACGCCGCCGCGAGCTCCGCCGGCGTCGCGCTCCCCCCGGCGAGCAGCTCGTTCAGCGCCTCGTACGGCGCGCGGAGCCGCTCCTGCACCGGCTCGAGCAGGGAGGAGAGGTCCGGCAGCGTCACTGGTGGGAGCGGCTCGGCGCCGCGGGGCCGTCCGGCTTCCCGCCGCGCCTCCCGGTCGGGGCCTGCCGGCTCGCCGGAGCCGCACGCCGCCGCGCCGACCGCCACGGCGACGGCGACCACCGCGAGAGCGGCCGGAAGCGCGTGCCGCGAGACCGTCGTCATCGGCCCGAGCTCTCCGTCATTCGGCCCGTCCCCTCCGTCAGGGTGGTGTAGCGTTCGAGGGGCACGTCGCGCCACTCCTCGACCCGCCCGCTCGGCCAGGTGACGCGCACGAGCGGCGGCTCGGCCGACGGGCCGAGGCCGACCAGCACCCGCGGGTCGTTCGCCGACGCGTAGCTGCCGTCGGAGCGGGCGCGGCGCCAGAGCGTCGTCCCGTCCGCCCGGACGATCGCCGCCCGCGCGCCGAGCATGTCGCGGGGCGCCTCGCTCCCGACGAGCCGCAGGCCCAGCCACGGGTTCCGGTTGCCGATGCCGTTGATCAGCAGGCGCACCGGCCCCGCGTCGTTGGCGACGACGACGTCGGTATCGCCGTCGTTGTCGACGTCGCCGAACGCCGCGCCGCGGCTGACCTCCCGCAGGTCGAACACCGTGCCCGCCCGGTCCGTGACGTCCTCGAAGCGGCCGTCGCCGAGGTTGTGCAGCACCTGGTTCCGCTGCTGGAAGGGGAAGGGGTTGTCGGGCGTCAGGGCGTCCAGATCCTGGGCGACGAGGCCGTTGACGGCCAGCGCGTCGAGCCGGCCGTCGTTGTCGATGTCGAGCCACGCGGCGCCCCAGCCGGTGTAGCGCAGGCTGGCGCGGCGGATGCCCGACTGGGCGCTCCGCTCCGTGAACCGGCCGCGGCCGTCGTTGACGTACAGCGTGCTCCCCTGACCGGTCAGCTCCGTGATGAAGAGATCCTCGTCGCCGTCGTTGTCGAAGTCGCCGGCGTCGACCCCCATGTCGGCCTTCGCGACGCCGGCCTCGTCGAGGGCCACGCCGGCCAGCAGGGCCCGGTTCGAGAACGTCCCGTCCCCCCGGTTCATCCAGAGCTGGTTCTCCTGCTGGTCGTTGGCGATGAACAGGTCGATGCGGCCGTCGCCGTCGAAGTCGGCGCTCGACACGCCGAGCGCCGGCCCGAACTCCTCCGCCATGCCCGCCGCGGCGGTCGCCTCCGTGAAGGTCCCGTCCCCGTCGTTGCGGTAGAAGCGGCTGCGCTGCGGCGGATGGCGCTCGGGGGCGCAGTAGTCGAGAGGCCCCGACGCGCTGAAGCACGGGATGTGCGTGTCGAGGGTGTAGCGCAGGTAGTTGCCGACGAACAGGTCGAGCCAGCCGTCGTGGTCCACGTCGGCGAATCCGGCGGAGACGCTCCAGGTGTCCGGGCTCGCGGTGCCGGTGGCCGCCGTGACGTCCGTGAAGCTGCCGTCGCCGTCGTTGCGGAACATCTGGTTGCGCCCGAAGCCGGTCAGGTACAGATCGACCCAGCCGTCGTTGTCGATGTCGCCGCTTGCCACGCCCTGGCCGTAGCCGCGGGCGACGATGCCGCTCGCGGCCGTGACGTCCGTGAAGCGCAGCGTTCGCGTGCCGTCCGCCCGGACCGTCAGGTCGTTGCGGAAGAGCCGATCGCGGAGCTCGCCCGCGGGCGGCAGGGGCTGCACGGGAGTCCCGGTGTCGAGCCGTTGTCCCTGCACGAGGAAGACGTCGAGGTCGCCGTCGTTGTCGTAGTCGAGCAGCGCGGCCCCCGGACCCATGATCTCCGGCTGGTAGAACTGGCCGGTCATGCCGTTGAAGTGGTCGAAGTCGAGACCAGTCGCCGCCGCCTGCTCGCTGAACCAGGGGGTGGCGTCGATCGGCCCGGGAGGCGCGTCTCCGGCTCCCGCGGGAGGAGCGCCCCCGTCGGCGGCGCACGCCGACAGGAGGGCGGTCAGGGCGAGCGCCGCGCGTGAGCTGCGATCCATGGCGGAGCGGCTCCGGACGGAGCCCGCCGTCGGGCGGGGCACCGCCGCGCGATTATTCCACGGACGGGTCGGCGGCCGCCCGCGGCCGCACCCGCAGCGTCAGTCCCGCCGCCCCGACGACCTCGACCGCCGCTTCCGGTTCCACCGCGGTGCCCGCGTCCGTCTCGGCCCGCCACAGCTCGCCCCGCACGCGCTCGTAGCCCCGCGGCGCGAGGCGCTGCGCGGCCGTCCCCACGCGGCCTACGAGCCGCGCGATGGGCGGCGTGTCGTCGATCTCGTACGCCGTGCGTACCACGGGATAGAGCGCCATGTCCTTGATGAACCAGGCCGCGGGCAGTCCCGCCGCGACCCACTCCGGCGCGTCGAGGGAGGTCACCAGCCACCAGCCGGCGGCGGCGGCCACGATCCAGCCGGGCACCTGGAACACGGTGTAGCGCCAGAACGGTGAGCGGCGCTTCGTCGGGCGCGGCATCGGGTTCGCTTGCCTCGGAGTCTGTGCCGCAGGACCTGCGCCGCGGCAGTCTCTCGCCCGCGCAGACTCCCCACGCGCCCGTCAGGGCGCGCTCGCACCATATATAATCAGGCCGCTCCGCGACCGGCAAGCGTCCCGCCTCGGACGCCGGGAGCGCCATGCGCATCCGCTTCAACGGCTCCCCGAAACCGACCCTCGGCGTCGAGGTCGAACTGCAGATCCTCGATCCGGAGACCCGCAACCTGGTGGCGGGCGCCCCCGGCATCCTGGAGGCCTGCGGTCAGGACGGGAACGTCAAGCCCGAGCTGATTCAGTCGACGATCGAGCTGAACACCAACGTCTGCGACGACGTGGGGGCGGTGCGGCGGGAGCTCGAGGAGCGCGTCGGAGCCCTGGTCGCGGTGTGCGACCGCCTCGGCTACGAGCTCGCGTGCGCCGGGACGCATCCGTTCTCGAAGTGGGGCGAGCAGGCGATCACGGAGAAGGAGCGCTACCACACCCTGGTCGACCGCTGCCAGTGGCCGGCGCGGCGCCTGATGATCTTCGGGCTGCACGTCCACGTCGGGGTGGAGAGCGGCGAGAAGGCGATTGCCGTCTTCAACTCCCTGACCACCTACCTCCCGCACCTCCTGTCGCTGTCGGCGAGCTCGCCGTTCTTCGCCGACGCCGACACGGGGCTGGCGTCGTGCCGCGTCAAGATCTTCGAGAGTCTGCCGACCGCCGGGCTGCCCTACCGCTTCCGGAACTGGGCCGAGTTCCAGCGGCTGATGATCACGCTGGTCAACGCCCGCGCGATAGAGTCCGTGCGGGAGATCTGGTGGGACATCCGACCCCACCCGGACTTCGGCACCATCGAGGTGCGCATCTGCGACGGCCTGCCGACCCTGAACGACGTCATCGCCATGACGGCGCTGGTCCAGGCCCTCATCGTCTGGCTGGGCGATCAGTACGATGCCGGGATGTACCTCCCGGTGCAGCGCCACTGGATCGTGCGCGAGAACAAGTGGCGCGCGGCCCGCTGGGCCGTCGACGCGGACATCATCGTCGACGAGGAGGGCCGGCTCGAGCGGCTGTCGGAGAGCATCCTGGGGCTGGTCGAGACGCTGCGCCCGACCGCCCGGCGGCTCGGCAGCGAGGGCGAGCTGTCGCGGGTCGCGGAGATGTTGCGCGTCGGCCCCAGCTACCGCCGGCAGC
>JAPOWL010000180.1 GCA_026707615.1 Acidobacteriota bacterium
CTGATCCGCACCGGGTCGCAGGTGGAGGTGATTCCGGTCGGCAGTGTGGACTACGTCCGGGCCCGCGACGACTACGTCGGCGTGGTGGCCGGCGGCGCCGAGCGGTTGAAGCAGCAGACCCTGGCGGAGCTCGAACGACAGCTCGACCCGGCGCGCTTCGTCCGCATACACCGGTCGTTCCTGCTCAACGTGGACCGCCTCACGAAGCTCGCGCCGGCCACGCGCGACAGCTACGTCGCCGTGCTGAAGGACGGGACCGAGCTGCCCGTGAGCCGGCGCGGCTACGCGAGGCTGAACGAGCTCCTGTGAGCTTCCGGCGACGCCGCGCGGGCCGAGGGTTTCGGGAGCCCCTCCGGCCGATCGCGGTCCGTCGGGTCGGGCAGAGCGTGCCACTGGGCCGCGGGCGGCGCCCTCGCGGGCGCCTCCGGCCGATCGCGGTCCGTCGGGACGGGCGGAGCCGCTACACTGCCTGCGCCGTCTCCGCGAGGCCGGGACGGGATGCGCCGCGCGGCGAGAGGAGCCGTCGCGGCCTGCCGACGGAAGGAGGCCGACGATGTTGAAGACGCTTACCGCTGTCGGGATCGCGCTGGTGCTGGTGTCGACGCCCGCCGCGCAGGAGCCGGCGGACCACCTGAGCTCCGTCGTCGACCGGCTCGCGCGCGGTGAGCGGGTGTTCGGCGTGAGCACCTACGATCTCTCCCTGGAGAACGCCCGGTCGCTCGCCCGCGCCGACATCGACTACGTCTACGTCGACATGGAGCACGGGCCGATGGACTTCAGGGCCCTCCACACCTTCCTCCTCGGGATGATCGACAAGCAGGCGATAGCCGAGAGCGGCAGCCTGCGCCAGCGGGTGACGCCGCTCGTGCGGATCGCGCCGTACGGCCGCGAGGCGTCGGCCTGGGCCGTCAAGCAGGCGCTCGACATCGGGGTGATGGGGATCATCTTCCCGTCGATCGAGACGCCCGAGCAGGCCCTGGCCGCCGTGCGGTCGATGCGCTACCCGCAGCGCCGCGACTCCGCGTACCCCGAGCCGCCCGGGCAGCGCGGGTCGGGAGCAGGCATCGCCACGTGGTTCTGGGGCTTGTCGGGGCCCGACTACACGCGGCGCGCCGACCTCTGGCCGCTCAACCCGGGCGGGGACCTGGTCGCCCTGATGATGATCGAGTCGGCGGCCGGCGTGCGCAACGCCGCGGCCATCGCCGCCGTGCCCGGCGTGACGGGCTTCTTCATCGGGCCGAGCGATCTCTCCAACTCGCTGGGCGTGCCGCGGGACGCGCCGGAGGTGGAGGAGGCGATCCAGACCATCGTCGACGCCTGCCTCGCCCACGACGTCGCCTGCGCCATCACCGCGAGCGCGGCCGACATGCCGCGCCGGATCGCGCAGGGCTTCCGCATCCTCGGCGCAGGGCGCGCGGGCGGCGGCCTGTCGGCCGGCAACGACGCCGCCGTGCGGGCGGGCCGAGCCGTGCGCTGATCCTGCCGCCCGGTGACGCAGTCTGCGAGCTGGCTCGCGCGCGCCGGGCAAACAGCCTGCCGGCGTGCGCCAGGGAAGAGCCCGCTGCGCCGCGGTGGTCGTCTCGCGCAGCTCAGAGCAAGGCGAACTTGAGGGCGAAGACCACGGACACCGCAACCAGCGTCGGCGAGCACTCGCGCGGGCGACCGGCGAGCACCTTGATCGCGACGTAGGTCAGGAAGCCCAGGCCGATGCCGTCGGCAATCGAGAACGTCAGCGGGACGGCGAGAGCGGTCACGACCGCGGCGGCCGACTCCGTGACGTCGTCCCATGCGATGTCCACCAGCGGTCGGGTCATCAGGCAGGCGACGTAGAGAATCGCCGGCGCGGTGGCGTACGCAGGTATCGACCCGGCGAGGGGGGCCAGGAACAGGCAGGCCAGGAACAGCCCGGCAACGACCACCGCGGTCAGCCCGGTGCGGCCGCCGGCGCTCACGCCCGCCGCGCTCTCGATGTAGCTCGTCACGGGTGAGGTCCCGAGCAGGGCGCCGCCGACCGTCCCCGTCGAATCCGCGATGAGCGCCCGCTCGATGCGGGGCAACCGCCCCCCTTCGTCGAGCAGCTTCGCCTGGTGCGCCACGCCGATCAGCGTCCCCGTCGTGTCGAACAGGTCGACGATCAGGAACGTCAGGACGATCGCGATCATGCCCACCTGCAGGGCCCCGGCAACGTCGAGGGCCAGGAGCGCGGGCCCGGGGCTGGGCGGCAGCGAGGCCAGGCCCTGCCATTCGGACACGCCGAACGCGATGCCGACGACCGAGACGCCGAGCATCCCGATGAGCGGGGCGCCCGGCACGCCGCGCGCGGCGAGGGCCACGATGACCGAGAAGCCGGCGAGGGCCAGGACCGGCGCCGGCGCCGTCAGGTCGCCCGCCGTGACCATCGTCGCCTCGCTCGCCTGGATGATGCCCGCGTTCTGCAGCGCAAGGATCCCGAGGAAGAGGCCGATGCCGGCCGGGATGGCCAGCTTCAGCGCGCGCGGCACCGCCTCGATGATCCGGCGCCGGACCGGCGTCACGCTCAGGGCGAGGAAGAGCAGCCCGGCGAGGAAGACCGCCCCGAGCGCCACCTCCCAGTCGTAGCCGAGACCGAGCACGACGCCGTAGGCGAAGAAGGCGTTGAGCCCCATCCCCGGCGCGAGGGCGATCGGGTAGTTGGCGAGCAGCCCCATCACCAGGCTGCTGAACGCCGCCGCCACGCAGGTGGCGACGAACACCGCGTCGAACGGCATCCCCGCGTCGGAGAGGATCTGCGGGTTGACGAAGGCGATGTAGGCCATCGTCAGGAACGTCGTCACCCCCGCCGTTACCTCCGTGCGCACGTCGGAGCCGCGTTGCGCCAGCCCGAAGTAGCGTTCCAGGGTCGCTGTCATTGATCCCCTCGCCCCGGGTCGGGTGCGCAGACGGCCGGGGCCTGGTAGTCGAGGTCGAGCAGGCGGAAGTAGTTCTCCCCGAGGGCGATGTTGCGGAACGCGCGGTCGTCGAGGTGGCGGTGGATGCGACCGGTGACCTCCAGCTCGGTGCGGTAGACCTCGAGGTCCTTGTCGCGCGACGCCAGGAAGTCCGTGCCGGGGAGTATGCGCTCGGAGTGTGCGTTCAGGAAGGGGACGTACGCCGCCCGCCCTTCCGGGGTCGAGAAGTAGGCGTCGTCCAGTACCCGCCAGGAGATGTCGAGCAGCAGGTTGGGATGGCGGTCGAGCAGCGGGGACAGCAGCGCTACGTGGTGGGCAGGGTCCATGGCCGTCAGCTCGCGCGACAGCCCCATGTGCATCCAGACGATGGCGTTGTCCGGATAGTGCCGCAGCACCTCCTCCATCAGGGGCAGGTAGCGGGTCGGCTCGTCGTCGTCGCCGAGGTCGGAGTGGATGGCGAGGGGGATGCGCCGCGCCCGCAGCGCCTCCATGAAGCCGGCCCACTCGCCGATCGCCGCCGCCGGCACCGGCTCGTGCCCGTTCGCGAACAGGGCCTGCTTCACCAGGTTGACCTCGCCCATCCAGCGGAAGGCGCCCGGATGCTCGGCGTCGAGATGCGCCATCCCGTCGAGGACGGAGTCGGGGTCGGACAGATCGGGGAAGGTCATCGCCAGCGTCAGGTGCAGTCCGTCCGTAGCGAGCGCCGCCAGGTTTGCCGCGTTGGCCAGGTCGTTCTGGAGCGACGGAGTCACGGGCGTGCCGGGGCAGTCGAGGTAGTAGGTGCAGGACGACGTCGCGGGCAGCGTCTGGCCGATGCCGTACACGTTGGCGAACAGCACGCCGGTCTCCCGGAGGTACCCGACGATCTCGTCGAACGGAATGGTGGGCCCGCCGAAGGGCCGGAAGTGCAGGTGCGTGTCGACGACCGCGGTCTGCGGCTGCACCGACCGGTCGTAGCACGGGGCGTCGGGGCGGCGGAAGGCATCCAGCGTCAGCTCCGCCGGAGGGCCGGCCGGCGCCGCCCCGGTGGACGGCGCCGGGAGCGCGTCGGCCTCCTGGACCCCGTCCCCGGCTTCCGGCAGGGCGAGGGCCACGTACTCGCTCGGCATGTCGTCCCAGCCGATGGCCACCACGATGTACTGCCTCCCGTCGATGCGGTAGCTGATGGGCGCCGCGGTCGTCCCGCCGGGGAGCTCGATCGCGGCCACCAGGTCGCCGGTTGCCTTGTCGTAGGCGCGCAGCGTCTTGCCGCCGCTGCCCGGCGGGAGGAACGCGGCCCCCACGTTGGCGCCCTCGCCCAGGAAGACGAGGCTCCGCGTCACGAGCGGCGCCGCCCGGCCGCCGTGCCCGAGGGGCGGCGGGTCCAGGTGCGCGATCGCCGGGTGGTCGCGCGGCCCGTCCCCGTTGGGCACCGACCACAGGATGTCGCCGGCGTTGAGGTCGATGGCCACCAGGCGCCCGTAGGGCGGCTTGAAGAGCGGCAGCCCCTGCGGGCCCGGGATGTGCCGCGCGTTCTTCATCACCCAGTCGACGTCCGACCGCGGGTGCTCGGAGCGGGCGAGCCCGACCACGGTGCCGCTGTGCGAGGACGGGACGTAGAGGATCCCGGTCTCCGGATCGACTCCGGCGCCGTTCCAGTCGGATCCGCCGACGAGGCCCGGCACCACCATCGTGCCGAGCGTGCCGCCGGGGCTCTCGTCGATGAGCGTGGGGGGCGTGAAGAGCGGACCCCAGACGTAGTCGTCGAGGATCTCGAGCGCCTCCTGCCGCAGTTCGGGCGTGAAGTCGATGAGGTCTTCGAGGGTGACGCCCTGCTGGTCGTAGGCCGGCGGCTTCGTCGGGAAGGGCTGCGTCGCCGCGTACCACTCGCCCGGGACGTCGCCCGCCGGCACCGGCCGCTCCTCGATCGGCCAGAGCGGCTCGCCCGTCATCCGGTCGAAGACGTAGGTGAACGCCTGCTTGCTGACGATGGCCACCGCCTTGACGGGGCGGCCGTCGACGGTGACGTCGACCAGGGTCGGGGCGGCGGGGAAGTCGTAGTCCCAGAGGCCGTGGTGGACGGCCTGGAAGTGCCAGATGCGCTCGCCGGTGGCGGCGTCGAGGCAGACGAGGCTCTCGGCGAAGAGGTTGTCGCCCGGCCGGTGCCCGCCGTAGTAGTCGCTCGTCGGGGTCGAGAGCGGCAGGTAGACGTAGCCCAGCTCCTCGTCGGCCGCCGGCGACGCCCACATGTTCGTGTTGCCGGTGTACTCCCACGACGCGCGGTCCTCGTTGAGCGCCGTCAGCCACGTCTCGTTGCCCGGCTCGCCCTCGCGCGGGATGGTGCGGAAGATCCAGCGCTGCTCGCCCGTCCGGACGTCGAAGCCCCGCACGTCGCCCGGCGGCATCGTCTTGAGGGCCGGCATCGTGTGGCTGACGATGTCGCCGATCATCGATCCGACCACGACGACGTCGCCCACGACGATGGGCGCCGAGCGCCAGCGGAAGGTCTCCACCCGCCGGTCGTCGTAGCCCTCGACGAGGTTGACGGCGCCGCCGTCGCCGAAGTCGGGGTACCGCTCGCCCGTCTCGGCGTTCAGGGCCACGAGCTGCGATCCGACGACGGCCACGACTCGCGCATCGTCGCCGTCGGTCCAGTAGGCCACTCCGCGCGCGGCGAAGCCCCGCTCCCGGCGCCCGCCGTCCACCGGGGCGTCGTCGAACCAGACCACCTCGCCCGTGGTCGCGTCGAGGGCGGCCACCGTCCCGAGCGCGGTCATGATGAACAGTCGGCGCCCGACCATCAGCGGCGTGTTCTGCGATCCGCCCGGCGCCCGGAGGTCGTTCCCCTGACGCGTCGCGTCGGGGATGGTCGACTGCCGCCAGACGATGCGGAGATCGGCGACGTTGCCGGCGTCGATCTGATCGAGCGGCGCGTAGCGGCTGCCGGCCAGGTCGGCCGCGTAGGCGCGCCACTCGACATCCTGGTCTGACGGTCCAGGCGGTGCTCCGCCGGCGACCTCGCCAGAATTGGCCGCGCCCTCGGTCCAGCCCCGACTGAGCGCCTCCCGGTCGACTTCCTCGCCGCCGAGGACGACGCGCGCGATGCGCCTCGTGTTCGCGATGTCGTCCAGCGGGTTCGCCTCGAGCACGAGGAAGTCGGCGCGTGCGCCGGCCGCGAGGCGGCCGCCGTCGTCGAGGCCCAGCCGGTCTGCCGAGCGGCTCGTCGCGGTCAGGATGGCGTCCATCGGGCTCAGGCCGGCCGCCACCATCAGCTCCAGCTCGCGGTGGGCCGCGAAGCCGTAGAAGTGATCCTGCACCCCCGAGTCGGAGCCGAGCACGAGCGGCACGCCGGCCGCCGCCAGCCGGTCCAGGCTGCGCTCCATCGCGGCGTACGAGGCACCGGCGCGGGCCGCGGCCTCCGGCGAGCGGCGGGCGAAGGAGCCGGCCGCCCGTTCCCGAACCTCCGGCGAGACCGTCTCCGCCAGCAGCGGCTCCGCCAGCCAGTCGGGCGCGCGGGTGTGCCGGCCGCGCTCCGAGACGCCCATGTTGGGCATGACGAAGACGCCGCGGCTCGCCATCTCGGCCACCAGCGTCTCGTCCATCTCGCGGTCGCGCACGAGATGCGCGAAGCCGTCGACCCCTGCCTCGACGAGGTCGGTGGCGTCGTCGTGATAGAAGACGTGCGCGATGACCTGCAGATCGAGCCCGTGGGCCTCGTCGATGATGGCCCGGTAGATCTCGGGCGCGAGCTTCTCGACCGTCCCCCCGCGGTCGTCCACCCAGACCTTCACGAACGCGACGCCCTGTTCCGCCAGCGTGCGGACGAACGCCCGGCCCTCCTCGGGACTCGTCACGCCGCCCGCCGACGGCCGGAGCGCCGCCGCGCCGGGGCCTGCGTTGGGCGCCGCCAGCCCGCGGCCGGCCGTGAAGAGCCTCGCCCCGCCGAGCGTCCCGGCCTCCTGCTCGCCTCGGATCTCCCGCCACAGGCTCCCCGCGTCGGTGCCGAGCGAGACGACCGTGCCGACGCCGTAGTAGGCGTAGCGGTGCAGGTGGTCGACGACGTTCTCCCGGGTGTAGTTCTCGGCTGCGTAGCTCAGGCCGCGCTGGAAGCCGACGTGCCCGTGGAGGTCGACGAGCGCCGGGATGATCGTCATCCCCGCGACATCGACGACGATCGCGCCGGACGGGATGTCGACGGCGTCGCGCGGTCCGACCGCGCTGATGACGCCGCCGGAGACGACCAGCGCCGAATCCTCAAGGGGCGGCGCGCCGTCACCGGCGATCAGCCGGGCGCCTTCGTAGACGATGGTCGTCGCCGGCGGCGGCGCCGCTGGCCGCTCCTCCGCGCCCGCGGCGGTGCCCGCAGGCAGCCCGCCCCCGAGCAGTGCGCTCAGCACGAGCGCTGCTTCCCACCGCGCGCGCGTAGTGCCGCGGCACGCCAGCCGAGTCCGCGCCGCCGGACGGCGCATCAGACCGCTCTCTCTGGCTCGCATTGGCATCTCGCCCCTTCGGGTCAAGTTCATCGGAAAGGCCCCGCGTCGCAGACGGCAAATCCCGAAGCGCCCCCGCTGAATGGCAGATCGCAAGCGGCAGGGACCTGCCGTCGGTCCGGCCGCTCGCGACGGCGAGCACCCGCGGCGCCTCGCTCGATTCTCACTCTACAGGACTGTATCGCGGGGTACGTCGAGCACTGGCTGGCGCCCTCTGAGCGGTGATCCCGAACACGCTCCCCGAAGGGCTGCCAATAGTTCAGCCATCAAGAAGATATGGTAGGCTCTCAACATGCCGGCTCGACCCGTGCAGATCTCGATGGATGCGGAGCTCCTGCGGCGAATCGATGCCGATCCCGAGGTCCGCGAACGGGGAAGATCGGTCTTCATCCGCTCGGCGGTCGAGATGTACCTGCGCGCCCGGCAGCGGCGTGAGATCGACGAGCAGTTCAGGAAGGCCTATGCCGGACACGCCGACGAGATGCTGGCGGAAATCAGTGACCTGATGGACGCCCAGGCATGGCCGCCAGAGTGAACCGCGGCGAGATCTGGCGTCTGCACAGGCCGCATCCGGACAAGCGCCGGCCGGTCGTAGTCATCAGCCGGCCCTCCCTGATACCTCTCCTCCATACGGTGATCGTGGCCCCGGTGACGTCCACCGTACGTGGCACTCCGGCGGAGGTGCCCGTCGGGGTGGAGGAGGGTCTGAAGCAGGCATCCTGCGTCAACCTGTGCCATCTCCTCACGGTGCCCCGGAGCGAGCTGAAGGGCTTCGTCGGCACCCTGGGTCCCGACAAGATGCGCCAGTTGTGCCGCGCGCTGGCGATCGCCACCGGATGCGATGCGTAGCCGGGACGACAGGTCGCGGCTGATGACCCCGTGCTCCTTCCTCGCGTCAGACCCGCGCCCGGCGCTTTCGACGCCTTGTTCGGCAGGGCGACCGGGTGGTTTCTACTGGCCCTGCTGGTTGTCGTCGCCGGTGTCCTCCTCCATCAGGTAGTCCCAGTGCCGCCCGGCCTGGGCCAGGATCGGCGCGAGGTCGCCCGCCAGCAGGTAGCCGCCGTCGACGAGGGCCAGAGCCGCGTCCGTCACGCGGCCGAGGTACTCGGCGCGGTTGCCGTAGCGCTCCTCGATGGACGCCCGCGGGTCGCCCGTGCGCTCGCGGTCTCCGGCAGTCCGGGGGAAGGGGATGTAGGAGCCCTGCATGCTCGACAGCACGTCCGTCGGGCCCGCCCCGGCGTGGAACAGGTTCCAGCCCGTGTAGGTGGCGAGCGGGACCGCCACCTCCGGCATCATCAGGCCGCCGGTCTCGTTGCCGTCGGCGTCGACGCTCGGGACGAGGATCGGGAACGCCGAGAGCACCTCGGGCGGCTGCACCGAGGCGATGCCGCGGGTCCGGAACTCCGGTCCGTAGACGGCCCGGTAGGCCAGGTGCGGCACGGCCGGCTGCCCGACGCCCGGCAGCGCCGGGAAGCCCAGGTCCGCGGGCAGCACGAGATCGTCGTCCGCGATGCGCGGATAGACGCTGGGCGGCGGGGCCGCCGCGTCGTCGTCGATCCAGCGGTCCATCGCCAGGAGCAGCGGGCGCAGGAACCACGAGTAGTCGTTCGGGTTGCTGAGCTGCTGCCCGATCGTGCGCCGCGGCGGGAAGCGGCCGGGGCCGTGCTGCCCGCCCGCGAACGAGTAGGCGCGGACGTTGTCGAGGAGCGGAGCGTCCGCCGTCCCGTCGAGGGTCGTGTGGATCAGGGACGCGACGCGCCCCCAGTACTCGTAGGAGGAGTTCGTGTAGAAGACCTTCGGCATGTGGTCCGGCCCGATGCCGGCGAGCAGGCCGTCGCGCATGTCGGTCTCGGGGTCGTGCTGGGCGACGTCGGTGAACGG
>JAPOWL010000691.1 GCA_026707615.1 Acidobacteriota bacterium
GCCGTGGGGCTGACCGACGGCGGGCCGGACACGGGTCCGCTGCTGTTCACGCAGCACACCATCGTGCGCCGGACCGACCGCTTGCAGTCGCGCGAGCTGAGCGACAACCCGCGGGCCCACGAGCGCGTCGTGACGCCCGGCTACTTCGACGCGATGCGCCTGCGCCTCCGGCAAGGACGATTCCTGACTCCTCTCGATACGGCCGACAGTCCGAGCGTGGTCGTCCTCAACGAGACTCTCGCGGGTCTGCTGTTCGGGGACGAGTCCCCCATAGGGCGCCGTGTCCTGTTCCGCGGCGGGGCGCACGCCGACGTGGTGGGTGTCGTCGGAGACCTCAGACACCCGGCGACGGAGGCGGCCGGCGCGTACGTCGACGTCTCGTACGGAGACGGCGGAGCGTCCGCTTCCGCCCCCGAGGTCTACATGCCGCTCGCCCAGGACATGTTGGGCACGCTGCATTCGCCGGTCCTGGTCGTCCGCACGGCTGCCGATCCCCGGGCGATCGCGCCGTCACTGCGTGACGCCGTTTCCGGGGTCGACCCGACCGTGCCGGTCTACGACGTCATGACGCTGGAGGAACGGCTGGCGGCGGCGGTCGCTACGCCGCGTTTGTACGCCACGTTGGTGGGCTCGTACTCGGCGATGGCCCTGTTCCTCGCGCTGTTCGGCATCTACGGCCTGCTGAGCCGGGCGGCGGCCGAGCGGCGGGGCGAGATCGGCATCCGCATGGCGATGGGGGCGCAGCCCAGGACCATCGCGGCGCTCGTCGTCCGCCGCGGAGCCGTCGTCGTCCTCGTGGGCCTCGGGCTCGGCACGCTCGGCGCGGTCGCGGCGACCCGACTGCTCGAGAGCTTCCTGTATGGGGTTGCGCCGGACGACCTGACGCCGTACGCGGTCGCCGGGTCGACCGTAGCCCTCGTCGCGCTCGCTGCCTGCTGGCTGCCGGCGAGGCGTGCTACCCGGGTCAACCCGACCGACGCCCTCCGCGCAGGATGATGCCGTAGACGCCGCCGCGTGCGCGCGTGAAGAGCATCACACACGTCCGGGATATGGCGGTTTGCGCGCCCTTTCTTCGGCTTCGAGACCTCGGTCGTGACGACGGTCCGCCGTCCAGGATCACCGAGCGCGTAGGCGATGAGAAACGGGTCGCGACCGACTCGCTCGATCTCCTCGTCGCTCAGATCCGGCGCGTAGCCCTGGCCCGTCACTCGGGCGACCAAGGTCTCGTTGACGTGCTCGTCGAGCAGTAGCGCGTCGCGATTGTCCTTCAGCCAACGCGTCAGATCGTCTTCTCTGCCGACAAGAACCTCCTCGTACATCTCCAGCGGGATCTTCACTTGGTGCCCGCTCGCGCGATCGACCAGCCACTCTCAGAACTCGGGCACGCGTCCGAGCGGGTAGTAGTCGCGATTCGAGATCTCCCTTGAGCAGAACGAATACGCCAGACTCCTCCGTTCGCGAACGGAGCAGCCGGAATGCGGACTCCGCGGACGGCTCCGCGTAGTACCTCGTCGCTTTCAGATCGTCGCCGAGCACCTCGCCCAGAGAGGTCGCCGCGCGTTGCCGCAGTCGGGCGGTCTGTCGCTTGCTGCGGAGTACTCGGCGCAACGATTCGATCTCCGTTCCCGCGTTCTCGCTTCGCAGCAGGCAACCGACGAACGGCAGAGGCTCGGCGCAGCGGATGTGCTTCGGGTGCGATCGGCTGGTCGACCTGCTGGAGGACCTGAGCGTACGCCGCGGCGCGGTCCGTTTCGAAGGAGGCGCCGAGGATACGCGGATCCACGCCGACGTCGTCAGGCGCGGGGGTGTCGCGCGGGAGGAGCTCCTCGGCGAGCTCCCGCCGGTGCTCCGGGAGCGGCTCGACCTGGACCTTCGGTTCCGGATGGTTGCCGAGCCGTCCCGCACCCTCGTGCTGCGGGGCGCCGTCGGCGAACTGCCACCGGACGACGAAGCCGGGGGCCGCGGCGTGCTGCATGTCTTCACCGACGGCCGGAACGAACCCGGCGTCGGCGGCGGAGGCCTGGTCTCGACCGCGGGGATGGCCGCGATGCTGTCCGGCCACCTGGAGATGCCGGTAGTCGACGAGACGAACGAGCCCGACGCGGAGTCGTTCCAGCTACGGCTGCATGATTCGGCATACCAGACGCAGCGGCTGGACCTGCTGATTCGGAACCTCGAGGCGCAGACGGACCTCGACATCGCGGTCGAGGAACGCGCCAACGAAGTCCTCATCGTGTCCCGCAATCCGTCGTAGAGTCTTCGGGTGCTCCGCGGTCGATACGTGCGTCCGGCCGGTCGCGCGCCGGCGCTCCCACCAGCGGACGGGATGACGCGATGACGTGGCCGCGCTGGCTGGACGATCTGGCTCGCGACGTGCGCCACGCGGTTCGCGGGCTTCGCCGCAGCCCCGGCCACGCGGCCACGGTGGTGGTCGTGCTGGCGCTCGGCATCGGTGCGAGCACGGCGATGTTCGGCATCGTGCACGGCATGCTGCTCCGGCCGCCGCCGTATCCGCACGGCGAGCGCCTCGTGCGGCTGGGTCGGGAGCCTCGGGGGATGCCGGGGGCGCCGGTCTATCTGAGCGCGCGCGAGATCGAGCGCGTGCAGGGCGCCGCGGGGCCGTTCGAGCAGATCGCCGCCTACGCCGGATTCACCTTCGAGTGGGTGAGTCCGGACGGCAGCCGTCCGTGGGGCGCGCCGCTCTCGCCGGCCCTGCTGCGGCTCCTGGGGGCGGTGCCGACGCTCGGCCGGATCTTCACCGACGCGGACGCGCGTCCCGGCGCGGACGGGGTCGTGCTGCTGAGCCACCGCGCCTGGGTCCGGCGCTTCGGCGCGAATCCGGAGGTGGTCGGGACCGTCGTCACCGTCAATGACGAGCGCCGCACCGTGGTGGGCGTGCTGGCGGAGGGTTTCTACTTCCCGTCTCCCCGGGAGGAGGTCTGGACGCCCTACGTGCTGTCGCCGGACGAATGGACGGCCATCGTGCTGGGACGGCTGCGGGAGGGAGTCTCGACCGAGCAGGCGGCAGCCGAGCTCCGCACCATCGTGGAGACCTTGGACAGCAGCCCCGGGGGCCCGCAGGGGGCCGGGAACGGAGCCATGCCGGGTGAAGCGCCGCGGACGTTCCGGGTGATTCCGCTGCAGGAGGAAATGGTCGGCGCGTATCGACCCGCCCTGGCCGCGTTGACCGCCGCGACCGTGCTCGTGCTGCTGATCGCCTGTGCGAACGTGGCCGGGCTGCTGCTCGCGCGGGGCGTGGCGCGCCGCCGGGAGCTGGCCGTCTGCGCGGCGCTGGGGGCCGGACGGGGCCGGCTCGTGCGGCGGCTCGTGACCGAGTGCATCGTGCTGAGCCTGGGCGGCGGCGCACTCGGACTGGCGGCCGCGGTCGTCGTGCTTCGCGTCGTTCCGGCCCTGGTTCCGGGCAACGTGGTGCGCCTCGACGAGGTCGGCGTCGACGGCGTGGTGTTCGCGTTCACCTTCGGCCTGTCCCTGGTGGTGGGTGTGGGGTGCGGCCTGGCGCCGGCGGTTCCGTGGTCCGGGCGCGACCTGCTGCGTTCCGTCGCGGAGGGGAGCGTGCGCGCCGCGGGTGGCTTCGGCCTGCTGCGCGCCAATCGGGCCCGAGCGGTGCTGGCGGCCGGGCAGATGGCTCTGGCCCTCACCCTGCTGGTGGGGGCGGGTCTTCTGCTGCGGAGCTTCGTCGCGCTGATGACCGTGGATCGCGGCTACGACGCGACCAACGTCGTCGCCGCCGGCACGCGGTACCCGATCGTGCGCGACGGCATGGACTGGCACGAGTCCGAGGCGGCGAGGCGACGCTTCCAAAGAGAGCTGGCGGACGCCATGGACCGGCTGGAGGCCCTGCCGCAGGTGGCGGCCGTGGGAGTGACGTCCGCCCTCCCGCTTGCGGGTAACGGCAGCGTGCAGCAGACCGTGCACGCCGTCGGCCGCCCCGCCGCCGTCGACCCGGACGAGTCCCCGCCGGTGTCGCTCCGGGTGGCGAGCCCCGGCTACTTCGACGCGCTGCGGCTGCGCCTCCTGAGCGGGCGTCGGCTCACGCGCGGCGACGCCGCGGGCGCCCCGCGCGTTCTGGTGGTCAACGAGACCTTCGCGCGCCAGGTGCTCGGTGAGGAGGCGGCAGTCGGGCAGCGCGTCCGATTCGCAGGCAACTTCAGCGACGAGGAGCCGTGGGAGATCGTCGGCGTCGTGGCGGATGTCGCCTATCGGGATCGCGCGGCGACGGGGTGGCTGGCGGAGGCCTTCGCGCCGGTGCGGCAGATCGACTACGCACCGATGTTCTCGATGACCTTCCCGTTCGTCGCGGTGCGGACGACGGGCGATCCGGCTGCCGCGATCCCGTTCCTCCGGGAGGCGGTGGCCGGGACCCGCGCCGGCGCGTCGGTCGCCCGGGTGATGACCATGGACGGGCGGCTTTCCGCCGCCGTCGCCCAGCCGCGCTTCTACGCCGCGCTCGTCGGCAGCTTCGCCGCCCTCGCCGTCTTCCTGGCCGGGCTGGGCGTCTACGGCCTGCTCAGCTACACCGTCGCGCAGCGGCGGGGAGAGATCGGGATCCGGATGGCGCTGGGCGCCCGCCGCGGCGACGTCCTGGCGCTGGTGATGCGGCAGGGAGCGGCACTCGCGGCGACCGGCGCCGTCGTCGGCCTCGCGGCCGCGGCCGCCGGGGTTCGCGTACTGCGGAGCTTCCTGTACGGCATCGCTCCGGAGGACCCGCTGACGTTCGTCGCGGCGCCCCTCGCGCTGCTCGTCGTGGCGCTCCTGGCCTGCTACCTTCCGGCCCGCCGCGCCACACGCATCGCGCCGATGGACGTTCTGCGCTCGGAGTAGTGCGGCGCGCGCCGCGGCACCGATCGCCGGATGACGGCGCATGCCGCTACACTTCGTGCACGGAATGGAGGCGAGCGAGCGACCCGCGGCCGGGGCACCCTCCATCGGCGAGCTCAACGAGCGCTCCCTGCACCGGGCGCTGAAGGCCCGCTACGCCGCCGGCGGCAACGCGACCGAGCAGGCGATTGACGGCTTCGTGGCCGACGTCGTCGTGGGCGACCGCATCGTCGAGGTCCACACGGGCAGCTTCGTGCCGCTCAAGCGGAAGCTCCCGCCACTGCTCGAACGGCATCCCGTCACGCTGGTATTTCCGATCGCGCGGGACCGCTACATCGTCAAGGCGGCGGCCCGCCCGAGCGCCCCCGCGAAGCGGCGCATGTCGCCGAAGCACGGATCGGTGCTCGAGGTCTTCTCGGCGCTCGTCAGCATCCCCGCGCTGCTCGCGCATCCCAACCTCACCCTGGAGGTGGTACTCACGGTCGAGGAGGAAGTCCGCGCGATCAACCGCGGGCGCAGTCGCTGGCGCCACCCCTGGGTCCGTGCGGACCGCCGGCTGGTGGACGTCGTCGCGACGCACGTCTTCGCGTCGATGGCGGACCTGTTCGCGATGCTCGACGCCGAGCTGCCCGAGCCGTTCACCACGGGCGACCTGGCGGCGGCCATGGGGGCGTCGCGGCGGCTGGCCGGTCAGGCCGCCTTCTGCTTTCGCGAGGGAGGCGTCAGCGAGGTCTGCGGCAAGCGCGGCAACGCCCTGGTGTATCGACGTGTCCCAGCCGCGACCCGCCGCGCGCTCAGTCCTGCGGCGGGGACTGCTTCGCCAGGCGGGCTTCGAGCGCGTTGAGTCGCCGGAGGGCGGCCACGCCGAAGATGAGACCCAGGGTGCCGAGAATGAGGCCGGCGGTTCCGAACACCAGGCCCGTGATCGCGAATGTGTCCATGCGCTGCTCCCTTCCCGATCCTACGCGACTCGTCTCCGTCGACCGGTCTGGCTTGGCATATGCTACCGTGATCGATATGAGAACAATATCGGTCAGCGTACTGGACGCCGACTACGAGAGCTTCCGGAAGGCCTCCCGAGCCCAAGGCCGCCCGATCGCCCAGTTGATTCGCGAGGCGATGTCCCTGTACCGCCGGCAGCGCATCGAGGCTCGGACGCCCTTGCGCCAAGTGCCGACCCTTCCCGGCCACCGCCTCGTAGGCGATCTGCCGACTCGCCAGGAGCTCTACGATGACATCTTCGCCTCCGCAGGCGAACCGTGAGCGTCGGCCATGCGCCATGGACTCGACACCAACGTTCTGGTCTACGCGCACCTGCCGGTGTTCCCGGAGAGCGAGCGCGTGCGCGGCTTCCTGCAGCGCAGCCTCGCCGACGACGGCTGCCGCCTTGCCCTTACGGCCCTCGTCCTGCACGAATTCGTACACGTCGTCACGGACGCGCGGCGCTTCGACCCGCCGGTGACCATGGCCGAAGCCGTCCGGATCGCCGGCGGCTACCTCGACCGCACCAACGTCGAGTGCCTCGCGGTGGACGAGCGCAGCGTTCGTTTGGCTTTCGAGCGGCTGGATGCTCGCGGGCTCGGGAGGCGGCGGATCGCCGATGCGCTGCTGGCGTCGACCCTCATCACGCACGGGGTGGAGTCGATCGTCACCTGCAATCCGGCAGACTTCGCTGTCTTCGAGGGTCTTGAGGCCATCGATCCTCGTCGCGCCCAATCGCGCAATCCACGAACCGGTCCACGGCGCGCACGGTAGACGCGACGGGCAGGACTCAGCCGCGGTAGCGCCGCGAGCCGCCGTCGCGGTGCCAGAGGCGCAGCATGAGGCGCCTTCGTTCCGGGTCGTCCACGTAGGCGGTGCGCCCGTGGCCGCACCAGCGGTTGTTGACGAACTGCAGCTCGCCCGGCCGGAGGGTGAACTCGCAGCAGATGTCCGGGTCCTCGACGGCGCGGGTCATCGCATCGAACGCGGCCCGCGTTTCCGCGTCCATCTCCACCCCCGCCGTCTGGTAGCCGGCCGGGATGGTGAAGTGGGTGTAGCGGCAACGGAGATCGGGCCGCAGCTCGAAGACGGGGAAGAGGACGGTCTGCGGTTCGTCCGGCCAGAAGTCACCCTGCCGGTCCTGGTAGAAAGGACGGTAGAGGCGTTCGAGCAGCGCCGGGTGCTCTGCGAGGAGAACGTTGTGGACCGAGCAGAAGCTCACGAAGCGGCTCGCTCCGCCTTCTCGGGCCGCGCGGAGGCACAGCAGACTGACGTAGTCCGGCGGCGCGCGGTTGAAGGAGTTGTCGACGTGCGGGGGCTGCGCGACGTTGGTGCGGAATCCGCGCACGCCGACCTGCTTCTTCACCCCGGTGTCCGTCACCTCCACCAGGATCTGACCGTCGAGCGTCTGGACCACGGGGCGGCCGACCATCCCTGCGAGCAGCCAGAACACCGCCTCGATCGGCCCTCGACCCGCTGGTAGCCTGCGTTGCAGATCGGGCGACGCGAGAGCCTCTCGCGCGCCCGGACGCAGAACGCCGCGAGGGCGGGCCAGCTCCTCGAGCGGGATCCGGTCCACCACGGCGATGCCGGGACCTTCCTCCAGGCGCCGCCGCACCTCGGCGAGCAGGTCCCGGCACGCGTCGAGCTTGTAGTCCGAGGGGTCGAGCAGGTGCGTGGGGACCGGGTCCCGGTCCAGCGCGCCGGCGAGCTGCTCGATCTCGTCGAGGCAGCGCGGGGGGAGGGCGATCCGCCAGTCGCCCTCGTCGATCGTGCGTCGGGTCCAGGCCCGCGGGCCGGTGATCGGCTCGCGGATCATGGGCGGCACCGTGTGCCGGTGGTCGGCGGGCTCTCGGGGCACTCGATCAGCGCCGGCGGGAGTGCTCGCGAAGGAAGGCGACGATCCGCTCGCTGGTCCCGCGCGGGTAGATGTGCGGGCCGGGGTGGATCCAGGTCCTGACCGGGGCTGCCGTCCCGGCGCCGAACTCCGTGCAGCCGGCTCCGCAGGGCGCCGGGTCGGCGACGCCGTTCACCTCGAGCGCTACCGCGATGGCCGCCTGCTGATCCGCGAAGCTGACCACCCGATCGCGCTCCCCGGCGACGTGCAGGACCGGCCGGGCCTCCGTGGGCCGCACCGAGGGCCGGAGGCGGGCCGCCACCGGCGCGTACGCCGCGAACACCTCGGAACGCTCCGCCCAGAGAAGATAGGCGAACATCCCGCCGTTCGAGTACCCGGTCGCGTAGATGCGATTGTCGTCAACGCTGTACGTCTCGCGCAGCGACCGGAGCGCGACGTCGACGAGCCGGAGGTCGCGATCGTCGCGCGCGCCTTGCTCCACCTGCCAGCCGGGGAGCCCGCGGCGCGTCACCAGGCCCTGGAAGTACACGACGATGGCTTCCGGCCACGCGGCGTGGAGGTTGGTGTACTGGAAGTTCTGCGCGTTGTCGCCGAACCCGTGGAACGCCAGCACCAGCGGCGCCCCTTCCTCCGGCGAGGACGCCGGAGCGTAGACGATGGCTTCGCGCGTCACGCCGTCCACCTGCCATTGCACGACTTCCGCCGCGGCCGGCCGGACGCCGAGAACCAGCAACAGACCGACGAGCACCGCTTGCGTCGGACGCGTTCTCATCGATGCCTCCCTGCTCGCTGACGACGCTGCTCGCCCGTGCCCCAGGCTCTCGACCGGGAGTCTGCCCCGCAGACCGGCGACACAGGATTCGCGCGCCCCGCAGACTCCCAGCGCCACCGCAGGGTCGCGCTAGCGCGCCCGGCCCGCCTCGGCTTCCTCCAGCCGGGCAATCTCGAGCGTGGCGGTCATGCCCGTGTTCCCCTCGTGGCAGGCGAACTCGAACATGTCTCCCTCGGTGGGCGGCATCAGGATCGTGGCCGTCCAGGGCTGCGTCCACAGCTCCGGATCTTCGAAGGTAACCTCGTAGCTCACCGTTTCTTCGTCGACGCGGGTGAAACGCTCGACCAGGCGCATGCCGCCCTGCGACAGGCCACGGAACCACTGTGCCGGGCTGAAGTTGGTGGTCTCCACCACGAGCGTGTCGCCTTCCCAGTGCCCGCGCGAGTCGCCGAGCCACTGCCGCACGTGCCCCGGCAGGTGCGGCCGGCCGTCGAGGGGGATGATGCGGAACTCGTGGACCATCTCGAAGAGGAGAAGCACGTGGTCCGGCGTCTGCGCGATATGGATGTTCTGGCTGTAGGGGCCGCCGAGACGCGGAATGCCGTAGGAGATGCAGCGCTCCTGCGGGCTGCGGCCCTCCGGCCCCTCGCTCGTCTGTCCCGGGCGGGCCCGGACGCGCGCCAGGCCGGCCTCGGAGTACGGGATGCGGCCGTTCGGGGGATCGACGATCATCGAGGTGCGCCCGTCCGACAGGCTGCGCTCCCACCAGACCACCCGGCGCGCCCCGAC
>JAPOWL010000607.1 GCA_026707615.1 Acidobacteriota bacterium
CGGGGAGGGCGTGGTGTCGGCCGAGCTCCGCGGCCGCGAGCTGACGCTGACCGCCGAGTTCCGCGGGATGAGCAGCCCCGTGACCGCAGTGCACGTGCACAACGCGCCGCGCGCCCGACCGGGCGGCGTGGCGTTCCCCATCGAGATCGAGGGTCCGTCGGGGACGGCCGGGGCCATCGCCGCCACGGTAACGCTCGATGACGCCCAGGCCGCCGAGCTGCGTGCCGGCCGCTACTACCTGCAGCTCCACACGGAGGCCAACCCCGGCGGCGAGCTGCGCGGCTGGCTGCTGCCTCCCCGCGACTGACGCCGGCCCGTTCCGTGGTAGATTCGCTTGATGGCCGGCAAGCTCGATCCGGGGCGGTTGCTGGAGGCCGCGGGTGCGCACCGGACCGCCACCCTGTCCGCGGCGGGCGCGCTGGTGCTGATCGTCGGCGCGGCTCTCTATCTCGGCCTCGGCCGGGACGACGCGTCGGAGCCGCCGCAACAGACCGCCGTACCGCCCGCCGAACCCTCGCCGCCCATGCCGGTGCCGGAACCGCCGCAAGAACCTGAACCCGAGCCGATCCCCCTCGACGCGAGCGACGCGCTGGTGCGGGAGTTGCTGCCCACCCTCACCGAGCACCCGCGGCTGGCGACCTGGCTCGTCACGGACGACCTGGTCCGGCGCTTCGTCGTCGCCGTCGACAACGTGGCGGACGGGTCGAACCCGGCGCGCCACGTGCCGTTCATGCGGCCGCGGAGCCGCATCCGGACCCGCACCGACGGCACCGGGCAACGACTCGATCCGGCCAGCTACGGCCGCTACGACGAGCTGACGCGCATCCTCGGCACTCTCGACGTCGAGGGTGCGGCCGAGATCTTCCGGCGGCTCGAGCCGCTGCTGAATGAAGCTTACGGGGAGCTCGGGTATCCCGACACGCCGTTCTCGGTGGCGCTGCGGCGGGCGATGGTGCGCGTGCTGGAAGCGCCCGCGATCGCCCCCGATCCCGTCCTGGTGCCGGTCGCGTCGTTCTTCGCCTACGAGGACGAGCTCCTCGAGGAGCTGCCGCCGGCCGAGAAGCAGCTCCTCCTGCTGGGTCCCGACAACCTGCGGGCCGTGCAGGCCGCCGTGCGCGAGCTCGCGAGCGCGATCGGCATCCCGGATCTGCCTCCGTCGCCGGCCGGGCCCCGCTGAGCCGGGCGTCGGCGCCGCAGGAGCTCCCGGGGCACGCGAGGGCATGGATTCCCGCCTCCGTCTGGCCCTCTGCCAGATCAACCAGTCCGTCGGCGACCTCGACGGGAACGCGGCCCGGCTCCGCGCGGGGATCGGCGCCGCGCGCGACCGGGGCGCCGACCTCGTCGTCTTCCCGGAGCTCTCGATCACCGGCTACCCGCCCGAGGACCTGCTCCTCAAGCCGAGCTTCATCCGGGACGCCGGGCGGGCCCTCGACGACGTGGCCGCCGCCGCCAGCGGGATCGTCGCCGTGGTCGGCGCGCCGGTCGGCCAGGCCCCGGCGGAAGCGACCGGCCTCCCCGTGCCGCCGGCGCTGCACAACGCGGCCGCCGTCCTGGCCGACGGACGCATCGCGGCGACCTACCGCAAGCACCACCTGCCCAACTACGCCGTGTTCGACGAGCGGCGCTACTTCGCGCCCGGCCGGCAGGCGGTGGTGATCGACCTGGGAGGCTGCCGCGTCGGCGTCACCGTCTGCGAGGACATCTGGGTGCCGGGCGGACCGGCGGAATGGGCGGCGACGGACGGGGACGCGGAGGTGCTGATCAACCTCTCCGCCTCGCCCTACCATCGGGCCAAGGGCGGGGAGCGGGAGCGCCTGTTCGGGGCGCGCTCTATCGCCCACCGCTGCTTTCTCGCTTTCTGCAATGCCGTGGGCGGGCAGGACGAGCTGGTCTTCGACGGGCACAGCCTGGTGCTCGGGCCCGACGGCGAGGTGATCGCCCGGGGCGCGCAGTTCGAGGAGGAACTCATCGTCGTCGAGATCGACGCCGCGCGGGCCGCGGCCCTGCGGACGCGCGATGCGCGCACGGGTGCCGCGCCCACCGCTTCCCCCGCCGCCCCTCGGACCGACGGTCGGGCGGACAGGCGCGCCGGCCCGCCGGAGGGCCGCGCTCTACCGGAGGGCCGCGTGCTGGAGGTGTCCGTGGAACGCCGCGCGGCCGGCGGCAGCCCCACGCTCCTCCCACCACGCGAAGTGCCCACGCTCTCGGCCGAGGCGGAGGTGTACCGGGCCCTGACGCTGGGGACGGCGGACTACGTGAGGAAGAACGGCTTCCCCGGGGCGGTGCTCGGCCTGTCGGGAGGCATCGATTCCGCGCTCGCGCTCACCGTCGCGGCCGACGCCGCGGGCCCGGACTCCGTGACCGCCGTCTCGATGCCGTCCCGCTACACGGCGGACATGAACCGGGAGGATGCGGCGCTCCTCGCCGTACGGCTCGGCGTCCGGCTGCTCGAGCTGCCGATCGAGGACCTGGCCGGGGCCTATGGCGCAGCGCTCGCCGGACCGTTCGCCGGCACGACGCCCGACGTCGCCGAGGAGAACCTGCAGGCGCGCATTCGCGGCAACCTGCTGATGGCGCTCTCCAACAAGTTCGGGTGGCTGGTCCTGACCACCGGGAACAAGAGCGAGATGAGCGTAGGCTACGCCACGCTCTACGGCGACATGGCCGGCGGGTTCGCGGTCCTGAAGGACGTGCTGAAGACGTGGGTGTACCGCCTGGCCGTGTGGCGCAATCGGGAACGGGAGGTGATCCCGCAGCGAATCATCGACAAGCCGCCGACGGCGGAGCTGCGGGCGAACCAGCTCGACTCCGACAGCCTGCCGCCCTACCCCGTGCTGGACAGCATCCTCGAGGCCTACGTCGAGAGGGATCTCGGTGTGGACGGCATCGAGGCGCTGGGCTTCGACCGCGCCACCGTGGACCGGGTGGTGCGTCTGGTCGACCGCGCGGAGTACAAGCGGCGGCAGGCGCCGCCGGGCGTCAGAATCTCGACACGTGCCTTCGGCAAGGACCGCCGGCTACCGATCACCAACCGCTACACGCCCCGGTCGGCGTCCTGAGCTCGCGGCGGCGACGCCGCTACGCGCCGGTGCGCCCGAGCTCCTCGCGACGCCCGGCGAAGAACGACTGCAGGATGGTTCGGCACTCGGCGTCGAGCACGCCCGAGACCACCTCCACGCGGTGGTTGAGAGAAGGGTGGTCCAGCACGCGGCGGACGGTTCGAACCGCGCCCGCCTTGGGCTCCGGCGCCCCGTACACGAGCGTCCCGATCCGGGCGTGCACGAGGGCTCCCGCGCACATCATGCACGGCTCGACCGTGACGTAGAGCGCCGCCCCGGTCAGCCGGTAGTTGGCCGCGCGGCGGGCCGCGTCGCGCAACGCCATCACCTCCGCGTGCGCCGTCGGGTCGACCGTGCTGACCGGCCGGTTCGACCCGCGTCCGATGATGCGCCCCGACGCCGGGTCGACGACGACGGCGCCGACCGGCACCTCGCCGGCCCCGAGAGCCCGGGCCGCCTCGGCCAGCGCGGCACGCATGTAGGTATCGTGATCGTCCATGTGCGGAATCGCCCCCGCTGAGAGGTAGAATGCCGCCGCGCAGCGGCGGTGGAGGATCGGCGTCGCCCGCAGGATCCTACCGCACCGGCGCACCCGGCCGCGCGCGCCCGGAATGACCGTTGCGCCCGGCGGAAACGAGCCCCATGAGGCCCTCCGTGAGACGAACGCTCCCGTGGTCGCGCGCCGGAGCCGCCGGCGGCGGGGTGCTGCCGGCGTTGCGCGCGTTGCCGGCGCCGCCTGCGTTGCCGGCGCTGCCCGTGTTCTTGGCGCTGTTGGCGTTGCTGGCGCCGGCGGCGGCGGCCGGTGGCCAGCTCCCGCCGGGGCTGCTGGAGCGGGCCGAAGGCGGAGACGCAGTCGCCCAGAACGAGGTCGGCAGCCGCTACTACGCCGGCCGCGGCGTGCCGCGGGACGACGCGGAGGCCGCGCGGTGGATCCGGGCCGCGGCCGAGCAGGGCTACGCACCAGCGCAGTACAACCTGGGGCTGCTCCACTTCCGGAACCGGGGCGTCCCCGGCACGGACGCCGAGGCGGCCCGCTGGTACGCGGCGGCGGCCCGCCAGGGCTACGCCCCCGCCCAGGCCGGGCTCGGCTACCTGCACATCTACGGCGATGGCGTGGAGCAGGACTCCGTGCTCGCGTACATGTGGCTGGAGCTGGCCGTCCGCGGCGCGCCGGACGAGTTCACGCGGCGGCTCTACGCGCAACGGCGCGACGAGCTGGCCGACCGCATGACCCCGCAGGACACCCGGGAGGGCCGCCGGCGGGCGGATGCGTGGCGGCCGGGCGACAACCCGTGATTCCGGACGACCGACCCGAAGCCCAACCACTGGTCGCTTGCGGCAAGCGCGCGAGTGCCCGGCAGCCGGCGCCACCCGGGCGCCGGCTGCCGTGTGGCCCGCGCACCGGGCTACAGCTCGATCATGCGCGACCGAACCATCGACTGCACGAAGCGACCGAGGCGCTCGTCGGCCGGTTCCACCCGCGCGCCGAACGCCTGGCGCATCCGGTCGCGGATGGCGGCCAGCGGCGTCTCGCCGTCGCACGCCTTCCAGACGAACGCGCCCACGTCGTCGAGTCGGATGCGGTAGAAGGGATCGCCGACGCGGGACGCCAGCCAGCGGGCGGCGCGGCCTTCTCCGAACTTGGGGCGCAAGACGACGCAGCGCCCGTCGTCCGCCTCGCGCCAGTCCAGGCACCGGCGCGGGCGGGAGTTCCAGAAGGCCGCGACCTCCGCCTCCGGTCCGCCCGCCTTCACCGCCCCCCTGCGCCCGACGGCCCGCTGCCCGCCGCGTTGAGCGGCATGCGGACCAGCATGTAGTACAGCAGGACGAAGACGAGCGCCCCGCCCAGGGCGCTGTTGGCCACCTGTGGCAGCACCAGCCACGGCAACACCTCGCTCGCCCCGACCACGAAGGCCAGCCCCACCGCGAGGAGCGCTTCGCCCGCGATGAAGCCGGACGACAGGAGCACGCCCGTGTTGGTGGCGCGCGTCTGCTGCTCGCCGGTCGCCTTCCGTTCCGCCAAGGTACGGTCGAGCCACCAGCGGATGATGCCGCCCACCACGATGCCGGAGGTCGAGGGGAACGGCAGGTACATCCCGACCGCGATCAGCATCGGCGACGGTGCCTGGACGAGGATCAGCCCGATGCCCAGCGCCATCCCGGCCAGCACCAGCGGCCACGCCATCTCGCCGCCGACGATGCCCTCCGCGATCAGCGCCATCAGGCCGGCCTGCGGGGCCGGGAGCTCGGCGCTGCCGATCTCGTAGACGCGGTCCATCAGGATCATCGGGTAGATGAGCACCATGGCGGCCACGGTCACCCCGATCAGCTCGCCCACCTGCATCTTCCACGGCGTGCCGCCGAGGATATGACCCACCTTGAGGTCCTGCAGCATGTCGCCCGAGATGCCGCAGGCGCAGCAGACGACGCCGGCCACCGCGAGCACGCCGAGGATGCCGCTGTTCCCCGTGACGCCGATGAAGACCATGACGATCGCGGCGATGAGCAGGGTGCTGAGCGTCAGGCCGCTGATGGGGTTGTTGGAGCTCCCGAGCAGCCCGACCAGGTAGGCGGCGACGGCGGCGAACAGGAAGCCGAGCACGATCATCAGCACGGTCAGCAGCAGCGCCCCCAGGAAGCTGCCGCTGAAGTACCAGTAGAGGCCGAAGAGGGGCACCGCCAGCGCGCCGATCGAGACGAAGACCTTCCGGAAGTCGATGTCGGTGTCCTGGCGGCCCGAGCTCTCCGTGCGCGACGCCCCCAGGTAGCCGAACGCCCCCCCGATGCCCTGGATGAGCGACGTCTTCAGGTTGTAGAGCGTGTAGAACGCGGCGACGATCATCGTCCCCACGGCCAGGGGCCGCACCTGGGTCGTCCACAACTCCTCGCTCAGCTCGCCGAACCCCGCCGCGGTGGTCACTCCCGCGCTCAGCTCGGGGTTCAGGAAGAGCGCGAGGGGAACGAGCACCAGCCAGCCGAGGACCGCGCCCGCGAACAGCGTCGCCACGATCTGCGGGCCGACGATGAAGCCGACGCCGACCAGGGCCGGCGAGGCGGCCGGCGACTGCAGCAGGAAGCCGCCGACGTAGCTCACCTGCTGCCCGGCAACCTCGATGGTCGACCGCCCGAGCGACACGAACCACGTGGCCGAGTCGGCCACCAGCTTGACGCCGTTGCTGTTCTTGAGGAGCTCCCAGGCGGCGGCCACGCCCATGGCCTGGAAGACGAACGCGGCGCCCGTCTGCCGGCCGCCCTGGCCGGCCTTGACCAGCTCGCTGGCGGCGACGCTCTCCGGAAACGGCAGGTCCGCCTCCACGACCATCGTGCGGCGCAGGACGATGATGAAGAGAACGCCCAGGAGGCCGCCGACGAGCATGATGGCGGTGCTCTCCCAGTAGCGCAGCTCGTCCCACACCCCGCTGATGACGAAGGCCGGAATGGTGAAGATGGCGCCCGCGACGAGCGCCTCCCCCACCGACGCGGTCGTCCGCGCCATGTTCTCCTCGAGGATCGAGCCGCCGAGCAGCCGCAGCACCGCCATCGAGACCACCGCGGCGGGGAAGATGGCGGCGACCGTCAGGCCCGCGCGCATGCCCAGGTAGGCATTCGCGGTGCCGAGGACGATCGCCATGACCGTGCCGAGGAAGACGGCGCGGAACGTCAGCTCCGGGAGGCTCGACGTCTCCGGGACGTACGGCGCGAACGAGCCGGACGACGTTTTCTGACTCGAATCCATGGGGCCATTGTGCACGACGCGCCGTACGCTGTCATCCGCCCGCCACGGGGCGCCGCGTTTCGAAGCCGGCGAAGCTGCCCTGCAGGAGGCGCGAGTTTCCTTGATGTACTGACCGCGCAGCTTCTCGACTTCGAAGTCCCCGAACGGAGCCTCCTCCCTGGAGCGACCTGCCGCTACGGATACGTGTACGCGCCCTGGATGCCGAGCGGGATGCCGACGATCCAGTAGACGATGAGAAACAGGGTCCACGTGACGAACAGCGTGGCCGCGTACGGCAGCATCAGCGAGGCCACGGTGCCGATGCCCGTCGACTTGACGTAGCGCTGGCAGAAGACGACCACCAGCGGGAAGTAGGGCATCAATGGAGTGACGATATTGGTCACGCTGTCGCCGACGCGGTAGGCGGCCTGCGTGAGCTCGGGAGCGATCCCGAGGCCCATGAGCATGGGCACGAAGATGCTCGACAGCAGCGCCCACTTGGCCGATGCCGAACCGACGAACAGGTTGACGACCGAGGTCAGCACGATGATGCCGACGATGGTCACCTGCGGCGGCAGGGCGAGGTCGCGCAGGAAGTTGGCGCCCTTGAGCGCGATCAGCAGGCCGACGTTCGAGTTGTTGAAAGCGGCGATGAACTGGGCCGCGAAGAAGGCCATCACCAGGTAGTAGGCCATCGTGCCCATCGCCGTGGTCATGCCCGCCACGATGTCGCGGTGGGTCTTGACGGTGCCCGCGACGTAGCCGTGCACCACCCCGGGTATCAGGAACAGGAGGAAGATCAGCGGCACGATCATCCCCATCAGGGGCGCGCCGAAGCTGGTCAGCGCTCCGTTCTGCGAGGAGCGCAGGGCCGAGTCCGCCGGCAGCGCCCACAGGGCCAGCAGCAGGAGCCCCGCGACCAGGGCCCCCATGCCGGCCAGAAAGCCCCGCCGGTCGCGGTCGGTCAGCTCCTCCATCTTCGGCATCTGCTCGGGGTCGCCGTCGACCGGCGTCGACCGCAGGCGCGGCTCGATGACGCGGTCGGTCAGGTACCAGCCGACGCCGATGACCAGCAGCGAGGAGAACGAGGTGAACCACAGGTTGCTCAACGGGTTGACCTGGCGGCTGGCGTCGAGAATCTGGGCCGCCTGCTGCGTGAACCCCTGCAGCAGCGGGTCGATGCCGGACGGGATGAAGTTGGCCGAGAAGCCCCCGCTCACCCCCGCGAACGCGGCCGAGATGCCGGCCAGGGGATGCCGGCCCGCCGCGTAGAAGATGACCCCGCCCAGGGGGATGACGAGCACGTAGCCGGCGTCGGCCGCCGAATGGCTGACGATGGCGGCCAGAATCAGCATCGGGGTGAGCAGGCTGCGCGACGTGCGGCCCAGGATCAGCTTGAGCCCGGCGTTGATGAAGCCGGTCTTCTCGGCCACCCCGACCCCGAGCAGCGCCACCAGCACCACGCCCAGCGGCGCGAATCCGGTGAAGGTCGGCACCAGCCGCACCAGAAAGGTCGCGAGCGCGGTGCCCGTCAACTGGTTGGCGATGCGCAGCGGTTCGCCGTTGCGCGGATCGATCTCGGTGAACTCGACGGGCGACAGGAGCGCCGAGACGATCCACGTCAGCACCAGCAGCAGCAGGAACAGGACCGCCGGGTCCGGCAGGCGGTTGCCGATGGTCTCGATGCTGTTGAGGAAACGACCTACGAGGTTGCCGTTGGCGTCTGCCTTCGCCTCGGTGCGGTTCCCGGTCTTCTGCTTCATGCGAGGACTCCTCCTGCTCTGCTGGTTGCTGAAGGCCGACGAAAGTACTCACCGAGGTCCCCGGCTCGACGATTGCGGCTTCGGCGACCCGTTTGCCATTTCTCCGCCGTATTGAAGCGAAGGCCGGCGTGCAACGGCGCCGCCACGATTGCCGCTTCCGCGACCCTTCGCCGCGGAAGCTCTCGACGCACCGGCACTCCTGCAGCGCCGCGAAGCGATCGAGCGTCAGCGGCGGCGCGCTGGGCGAGGGCCGTCAGCTCGGAACTCACCCCGCGATTCTAGCCGCTCCCGAGAGGCGCTCAGCGCTTCGGCCGGGATCCCGCGGAGGGCGAGGATCTCGCGGCTCCCGCCGTCGTTCGGACGAGAGTTCGTCGATCGGACTGACCGGGGAGCGTACGGCGTGAACGAGCCGGACGGCGGCGGCTTGCTCGACTCCACGCGCCATTCTGCGCAACGGAGCCGGCGTTGTCACGCCGCCGCCCGGCGAAGGCTCACGGAGCGGAATACTCGTAGGCGCCCTGAATCCCCAGCGGCAGGCCGATCCACCAGTAGGCGAGCAGGAACAGCGTCCACGCAACGAACAGCGTGGCCGAGTACGGGAGCATCAGCGATGCCACGGTGCCAATGCCCGTCGACTTGACGTAGCGCTGGCAGAAGACGACGACCAGGGGGAAGTACGGCATCAGCGGGG
>JAPOWL010000108.1:0-3762 GCA_026707615.1 Acidobacteriota bacterium
CCCGGGCCTCGGGGGTCGACGCACGGCTCGCGCTCGACGCGGTCCCGATCCTCGACGGCGCGCGCGAGACGGTGGCAGCGGGCCTGCTCAGCTCGCTGCAACCGCACAACGTGCGGCTGCGCCGCGCCGTCGCCAACGTGGAGTCGGCCGCGTCCGATCCGCGCTTCCCGATCGTCTTCGACCCGCAGACGGCGGGCGGACTGCTGGCGAGCGTGCCGGGGCCGGCGGCCGGGGCGTGCCTCACGGAGCTGCGCGAGCTCGGCTACGACCGCGCCGCGATCGTCGGCGAGGTGGAGCCCCGCAGCGAGCGGGAAGCGCCCGTCCACGTTTCGGCGCGCGCGCGAATCCAACCGGAGCAGGAGTGAGGAGGACCAACGATGATCGAAGTCGGTGCGGCATCGCCCCCGTTCGACCTGGAGAACCAGCACGACGAGAAGGTGAGCCTGGAGAGCCTGCGGGGGCAGTGGGTGGTGCTCTACTTCTATCCGCGCGACGACACGCCGGGCTGCACGAAGGAGGCCTGCGAGTTCACGGCGGGGATCGAGCGTTTCCGCGGCCTCGACGCCGTGGTCGTGGGCTGCAGTCCCGACGGCACCGCCGCCCACCGGAAGTTCATCGCGAAGCACTCCCTCGACCTCACCCTGCTCTCGGACCCGACCCACGAGACGATGGAACGCTACGGGGCCTGGGGCGAGAAGGTGCTCTACGGCCGGAAGTCGGTGGGCGTCATCCGCTCGACCGTGCTGATCGATCCCGAAGGCCGGGTGGCCCACCACTGGAAGAAGGTGCGCGCGGCCGGGCACGCCGACCACGTGGCGAGGCGGCTGGCCGACCTGCGGACCGCGCGGGAGGCGGGCTCGTGACCGGCCGCGCCGGGCGGGGCGCCGTGCCAGCGCCGCCAACCCGTCGCAGGCTCCGGGTCGGCCCCAGCCCCACCGTCCCAGGAGCTTGCGCCGCGGAACTGCACTGCGTTGCTTTCTGCGGCGCAAGCTCCTAGCGCCGCCAACCCGTCGCAGGCTCCGGGTCGGCCCCAGCCCCACCGTCCCAGGAGCTTGCGCCGCGGAACTGCACTGCGTTGCTTTCTGCGGCGCAAGCTCCTAGCGCCGCCAACCCGTCGCAGGCTCCGGGTCGGCCCCAGCCCCACCGTCCCAGGAGCTCGCGCCGCGGAACTCCACTGCGTTGCGTTCTACGGCGCAAGCTCCTAGAAGCGGAAGCCCCAGGCCACCAGGAACGACCGCGCGGCACGGTAGTGGCCGGCGGAGGTCGCTTCACCGAAGCGATCTCCCCTGGTGTACGTCGTCGGGATCCCCAACCCGTCCCGCGGACCGTCGTGGTTCGGTCGAATGGTCGTGTTGAAGTAGATCTGCTTGTCGTTGTTGGTCAGGTTGTACCACTCGATCTTCAGCCACGGTCGCAGGCTGCGCCACACCGGGATGTCGTAGTGGAGCGACAGGTCGAACCGGCCGGAGCCGTGGTAGAGCTCCGATCCGCGGCCGGCCGCGTAGTACAGCGTTCGCGACGAGGGACCGTCCACGTAGCCGAGCTCGTCGAGAATCGCCTGCTGCTCCGGCGTCACGCGGAAGCTGCTCGACGCCAGGCTGTAGTTGCTCGCCGAGTCGTAGCGCCAGAAGCCGCCGACGTCCAGGTCCCCCGCCGCGCCCAGCCCGAGGGTGTAGATGCCCCAGACACGCGCGCGGTGCTTCTGGTAGTCGTCGAGGCGGCCCCAGGGGTAGAAGCGGTCCGCGGGGGTCACCTCCGGCCAGTCGCCGTAGACGGAAGGGACACCGGGGGTGTTGGTTCCCTCCCCGTCGAAATTCCCCTCGTTGCGAAGCTGTATCGTCCACGAGCCGTTCAGCCGCAGGGCGTCGAACCAGCGGTAGCGCGTCTCGAGCTGCAGGCCGTCGTAGTTCCTCTCGAGGGCGCTCGGGTCGTCGCCCAGGTCGCCGGGATTCCGGTAGTACTTGTTCGTGAACGTTCCGTACTCCGCCCCGGTCTCCGGGTCGGTAAGGGTGGTCGTCCCCGTCGTGAGGTCCTGGTAGTCCTCGACGAAGCTGCGGCCGCTACGCCGGACATAGGTCGCCTGGACGTACCCGCGCGTCCCGAGCGTCGCGCCGCCCGACAGGGTGAACTCCTCCGTGACGGGGGAGTTGAGGCGTTCGTCGGTGAACACGTTCTGCGTCGGGAAGCGACCGAGGAAGGTGACGTAGTTGGCCGGGTCGAGCCCGGGGCAGTCGGCCGCGGTGGCGTCCGGCAGACCCGGGCACTCATGCGTCGGGCCGACGTAGTAGCCGAACAGCAGGCTCGGGTTGCCGACGTTGGTGTTCTCCGCGAACTGCGACTCGCTGTACTTGCCGGCGTAGTGGCCGTAGGTCGCCTGAATCGAGTAGCGGCCGTCGCCCAGGGGGTCGTACGACGCGGCCAGGCGGGGAACGATGGCGCGGGTGTCGACGGTCGTGATGTCGCCCGGCGTGGCGTTGCTCGTCACGATCTCGCCGCGCACGCCCAGGTTGAACGAGAGGTGATCGTTCAGCGACCAGCGGTCGTTGATGAAGAACGACGACGTGTTGATGTCGATCCGGGCCCCGCGGGACGGGATCCAGTTCTCGATGAGCGCGCCGAAGGTGGGGAACACCGGGATCAGCCGGTCGTTGACGAGGACGGGATCGCCGTTGGCGTCCACCTTGAAGTCGGCATCGAAGACGTAGCCGGTGGACGACTGCGAGTTGCCGCCGGTGCGCGTCGACCGATAGCTCTCGAAGCCGACCTTCACGTTGTGCGAGCCCAGCGAGCGGGTTCCCGCGTGCCAGGTGAGGCTGCCGGTCACCTGCAGGTTGTTCCGGTCTTCCGGGTCCGTAGCATCGAAGTAGGGCGCGTTGTAGTGGCCAAGCTGTTGCGTCAGGGTGATGAACGGCGAGTACCCGATGGCGGTCCGATCGCCGCCGCCGCCCCGGAAGCCGAACCGCTTCCGCGACACCTGGGCCTCGGCAAAGACGTTGCGGCTCACGCTGCCGCGGTAGGTGGTCACGTACAGGTCGTTCGGCCGGGTCGCGTCGATCTGCGTGTCCGGCGTGACGCTGAAGCCGAACGTGGGTTGGGCGAACCCGGACGACAGGTTGCGCATGTACTGGCCGGACAGCGTATGTCCCGGCGCAAGCGTCGCGGTCAGCTTCACCTGGTTCCGGTCGTTGTGAGACCTGCTGTTGTACGAGATGCCGGTCTGCGCGAAGCTGCTGCTGTCGGTACTCCGGGCGCGCCGCATCGAGTAGAAGAACCAGAGGCGGTCGCGCGCGATCGGTCCGCCGAGTGTCGCCTCGTGGGACTGGTTCAGAACGTCCTCCCGCTCGACCTCGTGTTCCACCTCGTACGGGTTGAGCCCTTGCCAGGTCGGGTTGAAGTAGTTCGTTCGCCAACTGCCCGAGAACGTGTTGCCGCCGCTCTTGGTGATGACGTTGACCACGCCGCCGGAGAAGCGTCCGTACTCGGCGGAGATTCCGGAGGTGAGCACCTGCGTCTCCTCGATGGCGTCCGCCACGTAGAGTGCGTTCGCGGTCCCGAAGAGGTTGTCGTTGACGTCCACTCCGTCCACGAAGTAGACGTTGTCGTACGCGAACGAGCCGTTGATCGCGAGTTGCCCCCCGTTGGGCGTGTTGGTGTTCAGCCCGGGCTGAACCGCGGCGATGGCGAACGGCGAGCGGCCCATCGGCAGGGCGTTCACCTCTTCCGCGACCATGTTCGAGGCGGTCTCCGTAGTCTGGATCTCCG
>JAPOWL010000108.1:3772-9219 GCA_026707615.1 Acidobacteriota bacterium
GTTCACGCCTACGTCGCCGCCGAGCGGAACGGTCGCCTGCTCGTCGACATCGTTGAAACCGGACAGCTCGAACACGACCGCATAGGTCCCGGGCGGGAGTTGCGGCAGCGAGTAGTTCCCGTTGACGTCGGTGACGGCGGCGCGCGTTCCCTGCAGAGAGGACGAGCGGACGGTGACGCGGACGCCGGGGAGCGAGAGCCCCTGCGAGTCGACCGCGGTGCCGCGGATGGTTCCGGTCTGGCGGCCCTGCCCCGGAGCATCCTCCGCCGACGCGAGGGTCAGCGCAAGTCCGACGCCCGCAACGAGCGTTCTGGTCGTCAAGTCACGGACCTCCTCCTGCGGCGCGCAGGCCAGGACGTTGCACCCCTACCATAGCCGCATCGTTCCGGGGCCGCCGTCGCGTCGGAACGGAACGGAACGGAACGGGGGCGGCGGCATCGCCCGGCGCCGCCGCTATGATGGGGGCGCGGGCGGGGCGCCATTGCTCCGCCCCCGACGAGCCACAAGGAGAACGACCATGGTCCGAGGCCGAGGGCTTCGATGCCACCCGTCCGGCGCGCGCCGCGCTCTCACCACGGCCGCGGGGGCGCTCGCGCTGGCGCTGGCGGCACCGGCCGGGTGGGCGCAGACCGTCGCGACGGGGGATGTCGAGTGGCGGCACTTCGGCCGCGACGCGGCCAACACCAAGTACTCGCCGCTCGACCGGATCACGCCCGAGAACTTCCGCGATCTCGAGATTGCCTGGCGCTGGCGCTCGATAGAGACCGAGGTCGCGCGGGAGCGGGAGGAGATCCGGCCCGGCCCGTTCAAGTCGGTGTCCCTGATGGTCGGGGGCCTCGTCTACCTGAGCACGTCGCTGGGGCAGGTGGCGGCGCTCGACGCCGGGACCGGCGAGCTGGTCTGGTCCTACGACCCGGCGACCTACGACCGCCTCGACCGGCCCGCCAACATGGGCTGGCAGCACCGCGGCGTCTCCTACTGGGAGGACGACGCGAGCGACGACGCGCGCATCTTCATCGCCACGCACGACCTGCTGCTCGTCGCCCTCAACGCCCGAACCGGCGAGCAGTACGCCGACTTCGGCGCCGACGGCGCCGTGGATCTCAGCGCGTCGCTCGGCCGGCCCATCGACCGCTCCCGCTTCACGCACTCCCAGCCGCTCGCCGTCGCCGGCGACACCGTGATCGTCGGGAGCATCGTGCAGGACACGAGCCTGACGCGCCGCGAGGCCGACCCCGGCCACGTGCGCGGCTTCGACGTCCGCACGGGCGAGCGGAAGTGGATCTTCCACACCATCCCGCAGGGGGAGGAGTTCGGCGCCGACACCTGGCATGACGAGTCGTGGCGCTACAGCGGCCACAGCAACGTCTGGGGCACGATGGCCGTCGACGAGGAGCTGGGCTACGTCTACCTGCCCACCGGCACCCCCACCAACGACTGGTACGGCGGCATGCGCCCCGGCGACAACCTCTTCGCGGAGAGCATCATCTGCGTCGACGCCGAGACCGGCGAGCGGGTCTGGCACTTCCAGGCCGTGCACCACGGCCTGTGGGACTACGACTTCCCGACCGCCGGGAACCTGCTGGACATCACCGTCGACGGCCGCGAGATCAAGGCCATCGCGCAATCGAGCAAGCAGGCCTTCACCTACGTCTTCGACCGGGTGACGGGCGAGCCGGTCTGGCCGATCGAGGAGCGTCCCGTGCCCGCGGGCAGCGTGCCGGGGGAGTGGTACTCGCCGACGCAGCCCTTCCCGACGCGGCCGCCGCCCTTCGACCTGCAGGGGATCACCATCGACGACCTGGTCGACTTCACGCCGGAGCTTCGCGAGGAGGCGATCCGCATCGCCGGCCGGGCCCAGCTCGGTCCCATCTTCACGCCGCCCCCGGTCCGCGGCGAGGGCAAGCCGATCATCCAGTCGCCCGGCCCGGGCGGCGGCGTCAACTGGCCCGGCACGGCGGTCGATCCGGAGACGGGACGGCTCTTCGTGCCGTCACAGACGCGGCTGCGGGCGGTCGAGCTGGTCGAGTACCCGCCGCCGGCCACCGTCGGCTACTTCACCGATCCGTGGGCGACCCCGGTGCCGGGGCCCCGGGGGCTGCCTCTGGTCAAGCCGCCCTACAAGCGGATCACGGCCATCGACCTCAACACCGGCGAGCAGCTGTGGATGGCGCCCCACGGCGACGGCCCGCGCAACCACCCGGCCATCCGCCATCTCAACCTGCCCGCCCTCGGCGGTCACGGCGGGATGCACGGCGGCGGGCCGCTCGTGACGAAGACGCTGCTCGTCGTGAACTCCGGCGCCCGCTACGTCGAGGACGAGATTGCCTCGGCGCGCGCCATCACCGCCTACCACAAGGACAACGGCGAGTACCTCGGCTCGGTCGAGCTGCCCGCGATCCCCTACGGGAACCCCATCACCTACCTGCACGAGGGGAGGCAGTACATCGTCGTCGCCGTGGGCACCGGCAGCAGCGAGACGTCCCCGCCGGAGCTCATCGCGCTCGCGCTGCCGTGAGTCGCACGCTGACCGCCGCGGCGGCGGCCGGCGCCGAGCGCCGAGAACCGGGGAGGCGTTGGTGTTCTTCGTCTCGCGGGCCGCTGCGGCGATCGTCAGAGCCCGCGTGGACCGCAACGAGCGGCGGACCGGGCGCAGGATTCAGGGTGGACGGCTCGGCGGTAGAATCGAGCGATGGCTGACTTCGAACCGCGGCCGCACGTCGCGCGCGCCGGCTCGCCGACGGCCCCCGCACCGGCGCTGCCGGTGGACCCCTTCCCGGGCTGCACGGCCCGGCGCGTGACGCGGAGCGAGATCGACACCTGGGAAGGCCGCCTGGAGTTCTGGGACGCGGCCACCGAGATCGCGTGGGTCGCCGCGCCAACCACCCCGTATCACGAGAAGCCGTCGCGCCGGCTGACGGCGGTGATGGACCGGATTGCGGCCGAGCGGGGGTCGGCCATCGTGTGCTACGGGTCGATGGACCTGATGCAGCGCGACGAGCACGGCGCCCCGCGGCGCATCCTGCAGGCCGACGAGTCCGTGTACGTGCATCCCCGGCGTGCGCGCCTGCCGGGCCCCAAGGCGATGATGGCGGGGGAGGACGACTTTCCGGACGTGGTGCTGGAGGTCGACCACACGACGGACGTGCGGCGGGCCAAGCTGGGGCTGTACGAAGCCTGGGGCTTCCCCGAGGTGTGGGTGGAGGTGCCGGCGCAGGGGGCGGCGAGCCGGCCGCGCCGGCGGCGGCCGGGACTGACGATCCACCGGCGGGTGGCGGGCGCGTTCCAGGCGTCGGCCGCGAGCGGCGCGTTTCCGGGCTGGACGGCGGCCGAGATCCACGCCGCCCTGAACGAGACGGAGCTGTCGGAGCGGACGTTCGCGGTGCTGCAGCGGGTCGGCGGGGCGCTCGGCGCGCGGGACGGCACCGGGCCGGACGACGACCCGATGCTCGGCTGGCACCGTCGTCAGGGCCGGGCGGAAGGCCGGGCGGCGAGCCGGCGGGAGATGGTCGGCGAGATCCTGCGGGGGCGGGGGACCGTGGTCTCGGACGAGGGCCTCGCCCGCGTGGCGCAGATCGACGTGACGACCGATGACGCAGTCGTCCGCGCGGCGCTCGCCTGCAAGGACGAGGCCGACCTCGTGGCGCGGCTCCGGCGGCGTCGCTGACCGGACCCACCGCTCCGTAGGCCTCCCTCGCCGCCCACTCCGATCGAGTTCGGTCCCGCGTGGGATACTGTGCGGCAAGCTCTCCGCAGGCCCGCGGAAGAAAGGACACCCACGTTGGAGGACGAGACCGTGCATGCGAAGAAGCTGGCGGCGTTGCTGCTCTTCGTGGCCCCGACGTTGGCCGTGTCCGGTCCCGCCGCGGCCTCGGACACGCGGCTGCTCGACCGAGCGCGGGCGGCGGACGCGGCAAGCGTCATGGCCCTCCTCGATCAGGGTGCCGCCGCGAACACCCGACAGTCGGACGGCGCGACCGCCCTGCACTGGGCGGCCCACTGGGACGACGGGGCGATGGCGGAGGCGCTGGTCCGGGCCGGCGCCGACGTCGACGCGGCGAACGACTTCGGCGCCACGCCGCTCTGGCTGGCGTGCCGCAACGGCAGCGCGGCGATGGTCGAGACCCTGCTGGCGGCCGGCGCCGACGCGAACGCCGCGCTGCCCTCGGGGGAGACCGTGCTGATGACCGCGTCCGGCACCGGTTCCGCCGAGGCGGTGCTCCTCCTCGCGTCGCACGGGGCGGACCTGAACGCCCGGGAGCACACGCGGGGGCAGACGGCGCTGATGTGGGCGGTGGCCCAGCAGCATCCCGACGTCGTGGAGACGCTGGTCGCGCTCGGGGCGGACGTCCACGCGCGCTCGGCCCCGCAGCCGCGGCGCATCCACACGCGGACGGCCGGATTCAACCCTGCCGGAGTGGTCGATACCGTGCTGGGCAGCAATACGCCCCTCCTCTTCGCGGCCCGACACGGGAATCTCGATGCCGCCAGGCATCTCGTGGCCGCGGGCGCCGACGTCGACGACACGTCGGGGTCGGGCACCAGCGCACTTGTGGTCGCCGCGCACAGCGGCCATACCGCGCTCGCCCTGTACCTGCTCGAGCAGGGCGCCGACCCGCACGCGGCCGAGGCCGGCTACTCCGCCCTGCACGCCGCCACCCTGCGGGGCGACGAGACGCTGGCCGCGGCGCTCCTGGCGCGCGGCGCCGACCCGAACGCGCCCGTGGTCCGCGGCAGCCAGGGCCGGCGCAACAGCCCCGACTACGTGCTGGACCACGACGTGGTCGGCGCCACCGCCTTCTGGCTGGCCGGGCACTTCGCCGAGCCCGGCGTCATGCGGGCGCTGGCCGACGGCGGCGCCGACCCGCGGTTCGTCATGGAGGACGGCAGGACGCCGCTGATGGCGGCGGTAGCCGCCCGCCGCCGCCGGGAGCCGGGGCTGGCCCCGAACCCCGCCGAGGAGGAGCGCCTGGTGCTGGAAGCCGCGCGGACGGCGATCGGCGCGGGGGTCGACGTCAACGCGGCCGACGCGGCGGGGAACACGGCCCTGCATACGGCAGCCCGGCGGCGCCTCGACACCGTCGTCCGACTGCTCGCCGACCGCGGCGCCGATCTGGCTGCCCTGAACGACAACGGACAGAGTCCGATGGACGTGGCCGGCCGCCGCGGGGGCGACGACAACAGCACGGTCGAGCTGTTGCGTCACCTCGGCGCAAGCGGCGGCTAGGAGTCTGCGCCGTAGAACGCCAACGGAACGCGTGACGCTAGAATCGAGCGATGGCTGATTTCGAGCCCCGGCCGCATGCTCCGCGCGCCGGCGGGCCGGCTGCCTCGGCACCGGGGTCGGCGCTGCCGGCGGACCCGTTCCCCGGCTGCACGGCCCGGCGCGTGCCGCGGAGCGAGATCGACACCTGGGAAGGCCGCCTGGAGTTCTGGGACGCGGCCAC
>JAPOWL010000009.1 GCA_026707615.1 Acidobacteriota bacterium
ACAATGCCAGCACCCATGGCTACGCGGCGCTGCGCGAGAAGCAGAAGGCGGGCCCCGCCAACGGCAGGTACCTCGGCCTGGGGCTCTCGTCCTACGTCGAGATCTGCGGGCTCGGGCCCTCGCAGGTGGCGGGGGCCATCGGGTTCCAGGGCGGGCTGTGGGAGAGCGCCATCGTCCGCTTCCACCCCACCGGCAAGGTGCACGTCTTCATCGGCGCGTCGCCGCACGGGCAGGGCGAGGAGACGACCTTCGCCCAGATCGTGGCCAGCGAGATCGGCGTCGCCGCGGACGACGTGAAGATCTTCCACGGCGACACCGACTCCACGCCGATGGGCTGGGGCACCTACGGCAGCCGGACCACCGCGGTGGGCGGGGCGGCGCTCGCCGTGGCCGTTCGCAAGATCCGCGACAAGGCGAAGGTGCTGGCCGCGCACCTGCTCGAGGCCTCGGTCGACGACATGGACTACGAGGACGGCAAGTTCTTCGTCAAGGGGTCGCCCGACAAGGCGAAGACCATCCAGGACATCGCCCTGATGGCGAACGTCGCCTGGGACATGCCGGAGGGGATGGAGGCCGGGCTGGAGGCGTCGACCTTCTACGATCCGCCGAACTTCGTCTTCCCCTACGGCGCCCACCTCGCCGTGGTCGAGGTCGACGCGAGCACGGGGCACGTGGACCTGACCGGCTACACGGCGCTCGACGACTGCGGACCGCAGATCAACCCCGTCATCGTCGAGGGCCAGGTGCACGGCGGCATCGTGCAGGGCGTCGGGCAGGCGCTCTGGGAGGGCGCCGCCTACGACGAGAACGGACAGCTCGTCACCGGATCGATGCTCGACTACGCCCTGCCGCGGGCCGATCTGCTGCCGGACCTCGACGTCATCTCCACCGTCACGCGGTCGCCGCACCACCCGCTGGGGGTGAAGGGGATCGGCGAGGCGGGCACCATCGCGTCCACCGCCGCCGTCTACAACGCGGTGATGGACGCCCTGCGACCGCTCGGCGTGAAGCGCGTCGACATGCCGCTGACGCCCGAACGGGTGTGGCGCGCGATCCAGGAAGCGAAGGGGAGCTGAGCCATGTTTTCTGCCGACTTCGACTACTACCGTGCGGGCTCGGTGGCCGAGGCGGGTCAGCTGCTCGCCGCGCACCCCGGCGCGAAGCTCCTCGCCGGAGGGCACAGCCTCATCCCGCTCCTGAAGCTGCGACTCGCCGCGCCGGGGGCGGTCATCGACATCGGGCGCATCGCGGAGTTGCGCGGCATCTCGGCCTCCGGCGATTCGCTGCGGATCGGGGCGCTCACGACCCACGCCGAGATCGCGGCGTCGGCGGAGGTCCGGCAGCACGCGGCCGCCCTCGCCGAGGCGGCCGGGCAGATCGGCGACCCCGCGGTCCGCAACCGGGGCACCATCGGGGGCAACGTCGCCCACGCCGATCCGGCCTCGGACCTGCCCACCGTGCTCTCGGCGCTCGGGGCGACGCTCGAGGTCACCGGGCCGGAGGGCGAACGCTCGGTCGCGGTCGGCGACTTCTTCCAGGGCGTGATGATGACGTCGCTGGGCGAGCGCGATCTGCTGACGGCGATCCAGGTCCCCATCGGCGGCGACCGGGGCACGGCCTACGTCAAGTACTCGCACCCTGCGTCCCGCTACGCCGTCATCGGCGTGGCGGCGTCGATCACCCTCGCCGGCCGCGGCTGGCTCTCCGCCCTGACCGGCCAGGGCAAGGGCGACCCGACGTGCGGCGAGGCGGCCGTCGCCATCGGCGGCCTCGTCCCCGCGCCGGCGCGGTGCGGCGCGGTGGAGGCGGCGCTCGCGGGGCAGCCGCTCAAGGCCGAGACGTTCGCGGCGGCCGCGGAAGCGGTGGGCGGAGACCTCGGCGGCGATCTGCTGGGCGACGTCTTCGCCTCGGCCGAGTACCGCAAGGCGGTCGCCCCCGTCTACGTGCGGCGGGCCCTCGCCGCGGCGGCCGAACGGGCCACGGCGGGGCAGGCGGGGTGAGGGTCACGCCGCGCGGATACGACCCGTCGCACCGGCCCGCTGCACCGCCCAGACCGGCTCGCTGGTGAAACCCGCGAAGTGACCGTCCGATGCGAATCGGAGATCGCGTGCGCCGGTACGCGGCGATAGAAGTCGCCAGAGGCCGCCCGCTCATCGTCTACGCGACGAGCACGAGACTGGGGGTGAATTCCCAGATCGCCGGCGACGCCGTTCGGGAGCTCATTGACCAGATAGACGCGATCCCAGCCGAAGAGAGCAAGGTGGATGTGCTGATCCACAGCACGGGTGGAGATGCTCTCGCCGCGTGGAAATTGATGTCCGTGCTCCGCGAGCGGTTCGATGCCGTTGCCGTGCTAGTCCCCTACATGGCGTTCAGCGCGGCGACGCTCTTCTGTCTCGGGGCCGACGAAATCGTCATGCACCCGCATGCGTCGCTAGGCCCCATTGACCCTCAGATAAGGATTCCGCAAGCTGGCGGCCAGCAGCGCGACTTCTCGTTCGAGGACGTTGGCGCCTTCCTTCGATTCTTGAAGGAGGAGATCGGCCTTTCGGAGCAGTCGCACACGACGCCAATCGTCGAGAAACTGCTGTCCGTCGTCGACGCCGTGCATGTCGGTGGCGCGAAGCGCGCCAGCGAGTTGTCAACCGACGTAGGAGAACGCCTACTGAAGATGCACATGGCCAACGACGAACAAGCCAGAGCGAGGGAGATAGCCGAGGGCCTGAACAAGAGCTTCTTCGCGCACGGGGATGCCGTCTCGAGGACGAGGGCTCGCGATCTTCAGCTCAAGGTAGCGGAAGATGACCAAGAGCTTGAGCGCTTGATCTGGGACGCATACCTGGGAATCGAAAGTCACATGGCGTTCAGATCCCCCTTCGTGCCCCTTCAGCACTTCATCGAAAACGGGGGCCAGAACGCGCTGACTCCCGCCGCCCCTCTCGTGCTCCCCCCGAATGCGCCGGAGCCAGTCGTTCAGCAACTTTGGAATCAGGTAGCGAACACAGCGGTCCGAGGGCTCGCGGAGCCGCCGGTTGAAGTACCGTATGAAATAGTCCCGGCGGTCATCGAGAGTCGGCGCCGCGCTTCAGCGTTCCGAACGCGCGGGACCATGACGGCTGTGCGGATGACCGGTGGTGAGATTCAACTCAACATGACACAGACGTCGGCTTGTTGGGTTCCTGTCAGCGTCGACGAAGACGATGACATCCGTGACACGCGAACCTGAGGCGACCGTACCGCAGTGCCGAAACGAAGTCGGCGGGAGGTCTTGATGCCAACGGTGCCACTCGAACCGGCGGACCTTGCAGTACCCTGCGGGGAGTTCGACCGCTATCACCGCGCCTCACCCTTTGAGCACGCGGCGACGGCGAATCCTCCGCCTCGGACGACGCACATCGGACACAGCGTGACAGAGGCGGAAGTTCACGTCGTTCAAACTCGGGTCTCTGGCGTCAGCACCCAGATCGTTGTCGGGGAGACGCCATGAGCCAACGCCGGCCCCTGCAGCTCCATCGCCCGAACACCCGTCCCGGCGACTTCAAGCGCTGCATCGTCGCTAAACCGTTGTCGTGGATGAGGGCGGCGATGGCCTCCGGGAGGCAAGGTGCTTCCGTCCGGCGTGCCCCGTGCGGCACCCCCCTGTGGGCCGAACCACTGGCAACGACGCGATCCGATTCCAGCCATCGCCGCATCTGCACCGGGGCGGTGGCCTCACCTTGGGGACGGAAGGGGTGTATCCAGCGGGTCGGACCCGGCAGGATCAACGCTCCTCAAGAGTCTCCAGCTCGTCGTTTGAGTAGCTCAGATCGACCTTGCCGGCCAGGTCCGCGAGTCGGCACAGCCTCCGCGACCGCTGATGCTCCGTCAGCGGAAGTCGGACCGAGGCCGCCTGGCGCTTCTCCATGGTCTCGCGCGGCATGACGCCGACCACATCCGCATCCGATGTGACTGCGGGTGCCATCGCCATGATCCTACTCTGCCCGGTGGCGGTCAGCCAACGGTGGTGTCAGCCCCCGTTGGAGGGTGATTCCCCCTGGATGTCGTGATGTCCGAGCCCGCGCGCAGCCCACGCCAAGGGTGACGACTCGAGCCCGATCCATACTGCGCGTGTTCGCGCCATGCCCGCATCAACGCCCGCGTCCATCGACGACCTTCGCCAGCTCCTGTCGGAGCACTTGTACATCGCCGACGATGGTCTCGCGACCGCCGTCTACCTCGCACTCAAGCTGCGGCGCCCGCTCCTGCTCGAGGGAGAGGCCGGCGTCGGTAAGACCGAGGTGGCCAAGGTGCTCTCGGCCGCCCTCGATGCCGAGCTCATCCGCCTCCAATGCTACGAGGGACTCGACGTCACGCACGCCGTCTACGAGTGGAACTACGCGCGGCAACTGATCGAGATCCGGCTCGCCGAGGCGGCGCGTGCCGGGGACGAGGCGGGGCGTCCCGGGAGCGGGAGCGAGGCGGCGCGTGCCGCGAGTGCCGGCGCCGGTGCTGGGGACGACGACGCGACCGGCGAGCGAGCGGCGCGCGTCCGGGAGCTGTTCGGGCCGGACTTCCTGATCGAGCGGCCGTTGCTCCGAGCGCTCCGCGACGGGCGCCCGCGCCCGCCGGTGCTGCTGATCGACGAGCTCGACCGGGCCGACGAGGAGTTCGAGGGCTATCTGCTGGAGCTGCTCTCCGACTTCCAGATCACGATCCCGGAGATCGGCACGATCCGGGCGGCGACGCCCCCGGTTGTGGTCATCACCTCCAACCGCACGCGCGAGCTCCACGACGCCCTGAAGCGCCGCTGCGTCTTCGCCTGGATCGACTACCCGAGCTTCCAGAAGGAGCTCCGCATCATCGCGACGAAAGTGCCCGAGGCTCCGGCGCAACTCGCCGAGCAGGTGACCGGCTTCGTGCAGGAACTCCGGAAGGCCGACCTCTACAAGGTGACCGGCGTGTCGGAGACCCTCGACTGGGTGGCGGCCCTCGTTGCCCTCGACCGGCAGGAGCTCGACGCGGAGACGATCGACCGCACCCTCGGCATCGTCCTCAAGACGCAGGAGGATCTGCAGGCCGTCCGCGGCGAGCGCATCCAGCAGATGCTGAACCGGGCGAAGACGCCGGGGGCGCGGGCCGCCGGTTCGGATGCCCCGGCCCTGAGGTGACGCGTAGTCGGCTCGGTCACCACGCCTCGCCGCCGACAGAGCGTCCGGTCTCGATCTCCCCATGGAGATTCGCCCCGGTCACGCGGGCCAGGAGCGCGTCGAGTTCCGAGCCGGGTCGCTCTGGCCGGAGCTTCGGGGGATGCTCGTCGTGCACGGTGTCGCCTCCGTGTTCGCGAAGCAGGTGCGTCGTCACGCAGGTACGGCGGCGGGCGTCAAGCCCAGCCAATAGACCGTAGCACGTCCACAGACCAAGACGGACGATGTCCTACCTGCTCCACAACCTGCTGCACTTCGTACGGCTGCTGCACCGGCTGGGGCTCGACGTGCAGGCGGGGCGGACGCGAGACGTCGCAACGGCCCTTGCGCACGTCGACGTGGGGCGGCGGGCCGACTTCTACCACACCCTGCGCTGCCTGCTCGTGCACCGGGTCGAGGACCTGGAACCGTTCGACGAGGCGTTCCGGGTGTTCTGGCGCCGGCCGCACGGCGACTGGACGCCGCGCGATCTGCGCGCGATGGGCGAAACGCGCCGCTCCGGTCAGCCGGAGTACGAATCGGAGCTGCCGCCCGGGGGCGAGGGCGGGGACGGGGACGCGAGCCGCGAGCCGCGCTACCAGGTGGAGCGCATGGCGGCGCTCAGCTACAGCAGCCGGGACGCCCTGTACGCCAAGGACTTCGAGCAGTTCACGGAGGCGGAGGTGGCGGCGGCCCAGCGGCTGATCGCCGATCTCGACTGGGAGCTCGGGGCGCGGCGCTCGCGGCGCTGGACGGCCGGCCGCGGTCCTGTCCTGGACCTGCGCCGCACCCTGCGCGCCAACCTGCGCTACGGCGGCGAGCTGGTCGACCGGCCGACCCGCCGCCGCAAGACCAAGCCGCGGCCCCTCGTGCTCCTGTGCGACGTCAGCGGGTCGATGGAGCGCTACAGCCGCATGCTGCTCCATTTCGTTCACACGCTGAGCGGCAGGGACCGGACGGCGCGCGTGGAGTCGTTCGTGTTCGCCACGCGCCTCACCCGCATCACGCGGCAGCTCGCCGCGCGGGCCGCGGGGGCCGTCGTGCCGACCCTGCCGCGGACGATCGGCGACTTCGGGGGCGGCACCCGCATCGGGGAGGCGCTGCGCACGTTCAACGTCGACTGGGCCCGGCGCGTGCGCGGCCAGAGTCCCGTGGTGCTGCTGATCTCGGACGGCTGGGACCGCGGCGAACCGGACGTGCTGCGCCTCGAGATGGGGCGGCTCCAGCGCTCCTGCCAGCGGCTGATCTGGCTGAACCCGCTGCTCGGGTCGCCCGACTACCTGCCCCTGACGCGCGGCATGCAGGCGGCGCTGCCGTTCATCGACGACTTCCTGCCGGTCCACAACCTGGCGAGCCTCGACGCGCTGGCGCGGCACCTCAACGCGCTGCCCGCGCGGCGCCCGGCCCGGCGGCAGGCGCCAGCCCGGCCTTTGGCGCCCGCGGCGACCGCGGCGCACGTGGCACAGGAGTATGCTTGACCCATGGATGTGTCGGCGACGTACACCTTCGAGGCCCCGCGCGACCGCGTCTGGAGCCTGCTGGTCGATCCGGACGTGATCGCGGGCTGCCTGCCCGGCTGCGAGTCGATGGAGGCGCTCGGTGACGACACCTACCGCGCGACCCTCACCATCGGCATCGCGGCCATCACAGGAAGCTACCAGGGCACGGTCCGCATGACCGACAAGCAGGAGCCGGAGCGCTACACCCTGATGGTGGAGGGCAAGGGCAAGCCCGGGTTCGTCAACGGCTCGGCCACGATCTCGCTGGCGGAGGAGAACGGGGGCGCCGAGACGCGGGTCGCCGTGGCCGGCACGGCCCAGGTCGGCGGCACCATCGCGCGCGTCGGCCAGCGCCTGCTGGGCGGGGTGTCCAAGATGACGATGGACCGCTTCTTCGCCTGTCTCCGGGAGCGGGCGAAGCAGGGCGGCGCGGAGGCGTGATGGCCATTGTGTGGCGCGCCGCGGCCGGCCTGGCAATCCTCTCCGCGTTCGCGGCCGGCGTCGTGACGATGCTCGTCGTGGTCTTCGATCTGCGGGTCGAGCTCGCCGGCAGCGGCCTCCGGCCCATCTTCTCGTTCGGCGATCCCGAAACCCACTACGCCGCGCTGGACGCCCACCGCGCCGCGAATCCCGCCCCCACGCGACCGAACGCGACCGCCGCCCGCTGGACCGATTTCCGCGGCCCTCTCCGCGACGGGCGCTACACGGAGACCGCCATCCGCACCGACTGGCCGGGCTCCGGGCTCGACCGACTCTGGCACCACCCGATCGGCGGCGGCTACGCGTCGTTCGTCGTGGCCGACGGACTCGCCTTCACCATCGAGCAGCGGCGGGACGAGGAAGTGGTCGCGGCGTACGACCTCGAGACCGGGGCCGAGCACTGGACGCACGCCTGGCGCGCACGCTTCGAGGAATCGATGGGCGGCCCCGGACCGCGCGCCACGCCGACCTGGCACGACGGCCGGCTGTATGCGTTGGGAGCCAACGGACGCCTCGTCTGCCTGGATGCCGGCACGGGCGATCTCGTCTGGGAGCGGAACATCCTGGCCGACGGCGGCGCCGCCAACCTGCCGTGGGCCATGTCGGGCTCGCCGCTGGTCGTCGACGACCTGGTCGTGGTGCAGCCAGGAGGAACGGCAGGCTGGTCGGTGGCCGCCTACGACCGGCACTCGGGCGAAGTGGCCTGGCACGCCCTGGACGACGTGCAGGCATACGCGTCGCCGATGCTCGCCACGCTCGCCGGTGTCCGGCAGGTGGTGGTCGTCACCGCCGGGCGGGCCGTCGGACTCCGACCGGCGGACGGTGCCCTCCTCTGGGAGTACCCGTGGGAGGTGGGGATGGTGCCGAACGTAGCCCAGCCCCTGCCGGTGGGGGGCGACCGTCTCTTCCTCTCCGCGAGCTACGGGAAGGGTGCGGCGCTCATCGCGCTGGCGCCCGAGGGCGACGGCCTCGCCGCGTCGACGGTCTGGGAAACCCACCGGATGCGGAACCGGATCAGCAGCTCGGTGGTGGTCGACGGCTACATCTACGGCCTCGACCACGCGATCCTCGCCTGCCTCGACGCCGCGACCGGGGAACTCATGTGGAAGGGCGGCCGCTACGGCGACGGGCAGCTCCTCGCGGCCGGCGATCACCTGGTGGTGCTGACGGAGGACGGCGACGTGGTCCTGGTGCGCGCCACGCCGGAGCGCCACGAGGAGGTGGCCGGCTTCACCGCCATCGACGGCAAGACCTGGAACGTGCCCGCCATCGCCGGCGGGCGTCTGCTGGTGCGGAACGCCCGCGAGATGGCGGCGTTCGATCTCCTGCCGCCGTCCTGAGCCCCTGCAGCCGTCGCAACCCGCCCTGACGGGCGCGTTGGGAGACTTCTGGCCCGGCCGGCTCGCGCGACCGGCTCCGGCCGCCGGCGAACAGGACTCCGATCAGGCGCGCTTCCGCTTGCGGACCGGGGCCGCGGCGCTGCCGGCGCCGCCCGATGCCTCCGTTGCGGCAGCCCGCGTCGCCCGTTTCCGGGGCGCCTTGACCGGCTTCTTCTTCGAAGCGCTGACCTCGTCGAGGTCCTTGTTGCGGCCCACCGCGTCGAGACTCTTGCGCAGCGCCTCCATCAGGTTGACGACCTTGGCGGGCGCCTCCACCTCACTCTCGACCACCTCCTCGCCGGCCACCTTCGCGTCGATGATGCGCCGCAGCTCCGCCTGGTACTCGTCCGTGAACTCGCGCAGGTCGAGGTCGCCCGCGAAGTTGCCGATGACCTGCTTCGCGAGCGCCACCTCGGCCTCGTTCACCGTCTCCGGCAGGTCCTCGAGCTCGTCGATCCCCGACATGCGGCGCACCTCGCTCGCCTGGCGCAGCGTGAACATGACGAGGCCCTTCTCGCGCGGCTGCACGGCGACGAGGTACTCGCGGCCCAGCAGGGCCAGCTTGCCGATCCCGGCCTTGCCCGCGAGCGCCTCGCGCAGCACCGCGAAGGCGCTCGCCGCCACCTTGCCGTCCGGGGCCAGGTAGAACGGCCGCTCCACGTACATCGGGTCGATGGAAT
>JAPOWL010000355.1 GCA_026707615.1 Acidobacteriota bacterium
GAGGAACTCGGCAACATCGTCGGTCGCTCGCGCCTTGGCCAACCAAGCGACATGGACTCGAGGCGTCCGTCCCTCGACGCCGACGACGTCGGGGTGTGGCTGTTCGAAGCAGCACAGGATGGCGGCTCGACGGTCAAGGAGATCGAGTTGGACGCCGATAGTGGCCTCTACCCTTCCGGGTTCGACGCCGTCGCGAGGGCGCTGCACAACGAGTGGGCTGAGGTCGCAGACTCGCGCGGGGATGCGGAGTGAATGGCTTCACCCACGACGTCGGCTCCAGGATCGAGGACCCCGCCTGCCTGGTCGACGTCATCGGCAAGGGCAGTTGCGGTGTGTCGCTGGACGACGCGCCCCAGCCTCGCCTGGTGGTCGATCTCGACCGGACGGGATCCCCGCTGGGAGGCGCGCAATCGAAGTGTGACTACCTGCTGTTCGCAGACCCGAGCCTGGTCATGCCCATCGAGATCAAGGACGGAGCGCCCAACGTTGCCAAGGTCGAAAGACAACTCCAGGCTGGCGCTCGGGCTGCAGATGGACTCGCACCCCGAGGTGTCGCCATCCTCTGCCGACCCGTGCTGGTATCGAAGGCCCTGCGGCGCCAGAAGCAAGTCGACTTGAGAAAGGCCTTGGTACGCTTCCGCGGGCGCGAGGAACGCGTCAGACGCGTCGCCTGCGGCGACCCGCTGACCGACGTGTTGGGGAGCGCGTGACAGCCCCGGAGTCAGAACGGCCACATCTACGTCGCCGACGCCGTGCGGCCGGTACTGCACAAGTACGTCAAGCAGTAGGCGGGGTCCCCGGTCGCCCCGGCGACGCGTCGCGCTCCCCAACTGGAACGCGCCGACGGAGCCCTGCGACGGGCCCGGCGGCGCTACCGGCTCATCGAGGCGCGGCCGCCACGGCGTCCGGGTCGCCGAGGTCGAGCGCCACGATCCGGTGCCGGTCGCGCGCGTACAGGATGCTGCCCACGAGGGTGGGCGCGGTCCAGGCGTTCGAGGTCAGCACCGTAGCGCGCGCGTGCACCTGCATTCCGTCCAGCGTGACCGAGGCCACGGCCAGGTCCCCGTCCTCGTCGAGGATGACGAGGAAGCCGCCGGCGTTCAGCATCTGCGCGCGGGCGAAGGTCCGCTCCCGCCACGTCTCCTCTCCCGTCTCGGCGTCGAGGGCCGCCACGAAGGCCGGGCCGAAGTCGCCCGTGCTGGCGACCACGAGGCCATCGAGGCGCAGGGCGGTCCCGAAGTGCACCCGCATGCGGTTGTTGAACCAGACCTCCTCGGTCGTCGTCCGGCCGCCGGCCTGCGACAGCCGGATCATGCGGCTGCCACCGCTGTAGCCCGACGAGAGAAACAGCGTGTCGCCGCCGTCCCAGACCGGCATGCTGAGGTTGAGGCCCAGATCGTTCGCGTGCGGATGGCTCCACAGCCGGCGTCCGTCGCGGGGGTCGAGGCCCACCAGCTCCTGCTGCCCGACCACCACGAGCTGGTCCCGGCCGTCGACCTCGATGAGCAGCGGCGAGCCGGGGGCGAGGTCGAAGGTGGGGCTGCGCCACACGGTCGCGCCCGTCTCCCGATCGAGCGCCACGACCCCGTCGCCGCTGCCGCCCAGGGGCAGAATCACGGTCCGCCCGTAGGCGATCGGGCTCGAAGCGAACGCGTTGTACTCCGCGACGTCGAAGGCCGCGGCGAGGTCCCGGGCCCACCGCAACTCGCCCGTCCGCTTGTCGAGCGCATGGAGACGGCCGTCGACGCCGACCGCGAAGACGACGTCGCCGGCGATCATCGGAGTGGAGTACGGACCGGGGCCGGCGGAGTTCAGCCAGACGTCGAAGTAGCCGTTGTGGACGAGCGGCGCGTGGTAGGCGTGCTCCCAGCGCGTGGCGCCGGTGGCCGCGTCCAGCGCGACGATGACCTCGTCGTCGTCCCTGCGGTACATCGTGACGAGCAGGTCGCCGTCGGCGAGGATGGACGAGTATCCCTCCCCGAGCGGCCGGCTCCAGAGGCGGGTCGGGCCTGCCGCGTCCCACGCGACGGCAACCGCCGCGGAGTCCACGCGGAAGTTGCGCTGCGGGCCGCCGAGTTGTCGCCAACCGTCCGCCTGCGGCGACTCGGCGGGGCCGGTGCCTCCTGTCGCTCGGGCCGCGTGGGACTCCGCGGCCGTCGCCCCGCGTTGCACCTGCGCGTGCGCGGCGGACGCGAGGCTCAGCGGCACCAGGCCGCAGACGAACAGCACGACGCTCTTCCTCGTCATCGGGTCTCCCGGAAACGACAACAGACTGCTCGGCCCGAGACAGGCCGTTTCAGACTCTCGACGTTCTCAGCGCTCCACCACCTGCCGCCAGTCGCGTCCCAGGTCGAACCCCAGGGTCGTGTCCGCGCCGAGCGCCTCGAGCACCTCGGCCGTCTCCTCGTGGCGGTAGAACGACCCGGCCCGGTACTCTCCCTGGGCCGCGATCATCCAGGGCGTCTGGCCACGCCCGTTGATGACGTCCATCTCCGCCCCCTGTGCCACCAGGTAGGGGGCGATGACCGTACCGCCCATGTAGACCGCCCCGTGCAGTGCGGTCTGGCCGAAGTCGTTGACCGCGTTGACGTCGAGCCCGAGCTCCAGGGAGAGCTTCGTCGCGGCGAGCGCGCGCTGCTGCAACGTCTCGTAGTAGGCCGGGTAGGAGCGCACCCCGTACTTGTCCGCGCCCTCGACGTAGTCGGCCCCGGCAGCGACCATCAGCGCCGTCGTGCCGTCGTCGGTCGTGAGGAACGGATCGGCGCCCGCGTCGACCAGGATCCGCATGCTCTCGACGTCGCCGAAGCTCGCGGCAAGGAGGAAGGGCGTGGACCCGGCGGTGGTGGGCGTCAGTCCGTTGTCCTGCCGGATCCGCCGCGAGACCAGCGGCAGCGTCTTCTCGAGGCGGGCGTTCGGGTCGGCGCCAACCGCCAGCAGCGCCGCGACGACGTCCGGCATCTCCTGCTGCACGGCGGAGTGGAGCGGCGTCCGACCCGTGCCGCCATGGTTCGGGTCAGCGCCCCGCTCGAGCAGGAACCGCGCCACGGCGGAGTGCCCACTGTCGATGGCGACGAGCAGGGCGGACGCCTCGCTGCCCTCGCGGAAGAGCACGCGCGCGTTGGTGTCGCCGCCGATCCCCTCCGGGGCCGAATCGTCCACGCGGGCGCCGGCCGCGAGCAGCAGCCGCGCCACCTCCACGTTGCCCTGCTGGGCCGCGAAGAGCAGCGGCGTGAAGCCGTTGACGGATCGCGTGGTGGCGCCGCCGCCGACCTCCAGCAGCACCCGGGCGGCCTCGGTGTGGCCCTCCGCCACCGCCCACATCAGCGCCGTCTGCCCGCGGACGGACTCCGCCGCGGCCGGATCGGCTCCCGCCTCGAGCAGGCGGCGCACGACACCCGTTCGGCCGACGCGGGCGGCGGTCATCAACGGGGTGACGCCGCTCGTCGTGGGTACGTTCGGGTCGGCCCCGCCGTCGAGCAGCAGACGGGCCATCCCTTCGCTCGCGTTGAGGCAGGCCAGGGCGAGCGGCGTCACGCCGTGGTCGTCGACCGCATCCACGTCCGCTCCGGCCCCGATCAGCAGCGAGGCCAGACGCTCCGCGTCGCGGTGCGCCGCCCAATGGAGCGCGGTGGCGCCGTCTCCCGCGGGCGCGTCGACGTCGGCCCCCTCCGCCACCAGGCGTTCGACCCGGACGGGGTCCCCGGCCTTGACGGCTTCGATGAGAGCTGGCTCGGCGCCGCGGGCGACCGTGGCGACCGCCAACAATCCCACCGCGAGGCCCATCGCGAGGCCCTTCGCAAGGCCCTTCGCCAGGAAAGCCGCGAGCATCGGTCGGATCGGCATTTGCGGGACGCTCCTTTCGCGGGTCGCGCTGCTTGACACTGTCGAAGCGGCGTCATGATAATTCGTTACCTCCATGCCACGCCACGCTGCGACGCGTCGCGTGCGACGGCTGGCCTCCCTTTGCCTCCTGGCTGCCGCGGTCGGCACCGGCATGCCCGCCGCCGCGCAGGAACCGGCGAGGGGCGGGCCCGCGGCGGAGTACGCCCGCGTGCTCGGGCGCTACTGCGTCGGCTGCCACAACGACCGCACCCTGACGGCCGGCCTGACCCTCCAGAGCCTCGACGTCGCCCGCGCCGGCGACGACGTTCACGAAACGGAGGTCTGGGAAAAGGTCATCCGCAAGCTGGCCACGCGGTCGATGCCGCCCGCCGGCCGCGCGCGTCCCGATGACGCGACCTACGCCGCCCTCGCCGACTGGCTCGCCGGCCGGCTCGACGCTGCCGCCGCGGAACGCCCCAACCCCGGGCGGCGCCACGCCGTGCACCGCCTGAACCGCGCCGAGTACGCCAACGCTATCCGGGATCTGCTGGCCCTCGAGATCGACGAGCGAACGCTGCTGCCCCCGGACGACTCCGGATTCGGATTCGACAACATCGCCGACGTGCTCTCCGTGTCGCCGATGCTGACGGAACGCTACCTGGCCGCGTCGCGCCGCATCGCACGGACGGCCGTCGGCGACCCGGCGCTGCGGCCGACGACCGAGGTCTTCGCGATCGACAAGAACCTGCGCCAGGACGGGCGGGTCGGCGACGCGCTGCCGTTCAACTCGCGCGGAGGGCTGGCCGTCCGCCACTTCTTCCCCGTGGACGGGGAGTACGTGGTCAAGATCCACCTCCTGCGCACCTACGACGGGCGCGTCCGCGGGATGCTGGAGCCGCACCGGCTCGAGGTCCGCCTCGACGGCCGCCTCGTCGAGGCGCTGACGGTCGGCGGCCCCGTGCTGGGGCCGGACGGGACGCCGCAGCGGCGGGACCTCCGCAACGTGCCGGACGACGGGCAGGAGGTGCGCTTCGCGGCGCAGGCCGGACCGGCGACGCTGTCCGTGAGCTTCGTCGACCAGCGCGCGTACCGCGAGGGGATGCGCCGGCCGGACTACCGCGTCACGAGCTACGAGTACGCCGGCGATCAGACCATCCCGCCCGGCATCGGGAGCGTGGAGCTGAGCGGCCCCTACCACGTCGCCGGGCGGGGCGACACGCCGAGCCGGCGCCGGATCTTCACATGCCGCCCGGAGACCGGGGCGGACGAGGCGGCGTGCGCCACGGAGATCGTGTCACGGCTCGCCCGGCGGGCGTTCCGGCGTCCCGTAACCGAGCGCGACCTGACGATGCTCCTCGGCTTCTTCGAGGCGGGGCGCCGGCCGGCCGGTTCCGGGGCGGGCACCGGTTCCGCCGCCGACGCGGGCTCCGGTCCGGCCTCGGCTCCCGGCGCGGGCGACTTCGACGCCGGCATCGAGATGGCCTTGCGCCGCATCCTGGTCAGCCCCGACTTCCTCTTCCGTCGCGAGACGGATCCGGCCGGCTTCGGCCCCGGCGAGCCCTACCCCGTCAGCGACCTCGAGCTCGCCTCGCGGCTGTCGTTCTTCCTCTGGAGCAGCATCCCGGACGACGAGCTCCTCACGGCGGCCGAGCGCGGCCTCCTGCGCGACCCGCAGGTCCTGACGTCCCAGGTCCGGCGCATGCTGGCCGACCCGCGCACGAGCGCCCTGGTCGACAACTTCGGCGGGCAGTGGCTGTACCTGCGCAACATGCCGCTCGTGACGCCCGATCCGCAGGCGTTTCCCGACTTCGACGCCAACCTGCGCGGCGCGATGGCGAGGGAGATGACGCTCTTCGTCGAGAGCCAGATCCGCGAGGACCGGAGCGTGCTCGACCTGCTGACGGCGGACTACACGTTCGTCAACGAGCGCCTCGCCCAGCACTACGGGATGCCCAACGTCTACGGCAGCCACTTCCGCCGCGTCCGCCTCACGGGACCCGACAGCGTCCGCCGCGGCCTGCTCGGCAAGGGCAGCCTGCTGACGGTCACCTCCTACGCCCATCGCACGTCGCCGGTGCTGCGGGGCAAGTGGCTGCTCGAGAACATTCTCGGCACGCCGCCGCCCCCTCCCCCGCCCGACGTCCCGGCCCTCGAGGAGAATGACGAGCCGGGCGTCGCGCCCCGCTCCGTGCGCGAGCGCCTGGAGCAGCACCGCGCCAACCCCGTGTGCGCGAGCTGCCACCGCATCATGGACCCGCTCGGCTTCGCGCTCGAGAACTTCGACGGCATCGGCCGCTGGCGGAGCGTCGCCGTGGACGGGACGCCCGTGGACGCGAGCGGCACGCTGACCGACGGCACTGCCGTCGACGGTCCGGCCACGCTGCGCCGGGCGCTCATCGCCCGCCAGGACAACTTCGTCACCACCGTGGCGGAGAAGCTGCTCACCTACGCGGTGGGGCGCGGGGTCGAGTCGTTCGACGGCCCCGCCGTTCGAGGCATCGTCACGGCCGCGGCCGCGGGCGACTACCGCTGGTCGGCCCTCGTCGAGGGGATCGTCCGCAGCACGCCGTTTCAGATGAGGAGATCCGCAGAGCCATGATCATCACCAAGCACGCTCTTCCCCGCCGCACGTTCCTGCGTGGCGTCGGCGCCTCGCTGGCTCTGCCCCTGCTGGACAGCATGGTGCCCGCGTTCGCGGCGGTCCGCAACTCCGCCGCCCGACCGCAGACGCGGCTGTTCACGGGCTACGTGCCGAACGGCGTGATCATGGACCAGTGGACGCCGGGCGCGGAGGGCGCGCTGACGGACCTGCCGCCCACGCTCGCGCCGCTCACCCCGTTCCAGGACCGCCTGCTCGTCGTGAGCGGCCTCGCCGACGCCCCCGCGTTCCCGCTTCCCGGCGAGGGGACCGGCGACCACGTGCGCGCGGCGGCCACCTTCCTGACGGGGGTGCATCCGAAGAAGACCGACGGGCCCGACATCCGCTGCGGCACGTCGATGGACCAGATCGCGGCGGGCGTGCTCGGGGCGGACAGCGTGCTGCCGTCGCTGGAGCTGGCCATCGACCCCAACGAACTGATCGGTGCCTGCGAGGCCGGCTGGAGCTGCGCCTACGCGAACACCCTGTCGTGGCGCAATCCGACCACGCCGCTCCCGATGGAGAATCAGCCGCGCGCCGTCTTCGAGCGGCTGTTCGGCGACACCGACGACACGACCCCCGAGGCGCGGCTCGCGCGCATCCGCGAGGACCGCAGCATCCTCGACTCGCTGGTCCACGAGGTGGCCGACTTCGAGCGGACGCTCGGCCCCGGCGACCGGACCAAGGTGGCGCAGTACCTCGACGCCATCCGGGACATCGAGCGGCGCATCCAGCTCGCCGAGGCGCAGAGCCACCGCGAGCTGCCGGAGCTGGCGCGGCCGACCGGCGGCATCCCGGACACGTTCGCCGAGCACGCGCGGCTGATGTTCGACCTGCAGGTGCTCGCGTTCCAGGCGGACATGACGCGCGTGATCACGTTCATGATGTCGCGCGAGGTCAGCCCGCGCACCTATCCGGACCTGGGGATTCCGGACCCGCACCACGGCCTGTCGCACCACCAGAACCGGCCGGAGCAGATGGCCAAGCTGGCGAAGGTCAACCGGCACCACATCGATCAGCTCGCCTACTTCATGACGCAGCTCGACGCCACGCCGGACGGCGACGGCAGCCTCCTCGACCACGTCGTCATGCAGTACGGCTGCGGGATCAGCGACGGCAATCAGCACCTGCACGTCAACCTGCCGGTCCTGGTGGCCGGCGGCGGCACCGGTCGGATCCGGGGCGGCCGGCACCTGCGCGTGGCGGAGGAGACGCCGCTCACCAACCTGCAGGTCGCCCTGCTGGAGAAGCTGGACGTACCGATCGAGACGCTCGGCGACAGCACCGGCGCCGTGAAGCACCTGTCGGGAGTCTGACCCATCGAAGACACCCCCGCAGAGCCCGCGCCGGGCGATCTCGTTCCCCGCGGAGCGGATCGCGCTCGACGCGGCGGGCTATCCGGGCCGCGAAGCGGCTTGGCGGGTAGCTGCGTGCGCGGCGACCGGAACGGGGGCGCGACCGCGGCCGATCGTCCCGTGATGATCGAGGCCCGGGGCCTCACCCGCCGCTACGGCGACGCGGTCGTCGTCGACCGTCTCACCTTGCAGGTGCGCGCCGGCGAGTTGCTCGTGCTCCTCGGCGGCTCGGGCTCCGGCAAGACCACCACCCTCAAGATGATCAACCGGCTCATCGAGCCGACCGCGGGTTCGGTGCGCCTCGACGGCGTCGACACCGCGGAGCTTCCGCCGCACGAGCTGCGGCGGCGGATCGGTTACGTATTCCAGCGGATCGGCCTCTTCCCCCACATGACGGTGGCCGAGAACGTAGCGGTAACGCCCGTCCTGCTCGGCTGGCCTCCCGAGCGCATTAGGGCGCGGGTGGACGAGCTGCTCGCTCTGGTGGAACTCGACCCGGAGATGCGGGAGCGCGAGCCGCAGGCGCTGTCGGGCGGACAGCAGCAGCGGGTGGGAGTGGCACGCGCACTGGCGTCCGAGCCCCGGGTGATGCTGCTCGACGAACCGTTCGGCGCGCTCGATCCGGTCACCCGCGAGCGTCTGCAGCAGTCGTTCCTTCGCATCCGCGCGGCGCTGGCCCTGACGACGGTGTTCGTCACCCACGACATGACGGAAGCGCTCACCTTGGCCGACCGCATCGCCGTCCTGCACGAGGGACACCTGCTCCAGGTCGGCACTCCACGAGACCTCCTGACCCGTCCGGCCGACGACTACGTCGCCCGGCTCATGAGCACGCCGCGACGCCAGGCCGCCATCATCGACGCTCTGGCGGAGGAAGGCTCCGACGCAGCAACATGAGCGAGCTGCTGGCACTGCTTCCGGGTTACCTGACGGCACACCTGCAGCTCACGCTGCTCGCGCTGCTCCTGAGCGTCGGCGTCAGCGTGCCGCTGGGCATCGCGGCGACGCGTCTCGCGTGGCTCGAGCAGCCGGCGCTGGCGCTCGCCGGGGTCATCCAGACCGTCCCCAGCCTGGCGCTGCTGGCGGTCATGGTTCCCGTGCTCGCGGCCCTCGATCTCCAGAGCATCGGGTTCCTGCCCGCCATCGTGGGGGTGACGCTGTACGGCATCCGCCCGGTGCTGCGCAAAACGGTGATCGGCATCCGGGGAGTCGACCCCGCCCTGACCGAGGCGGCGCGCGGCGTCGGCATGACGCCGCGGCAGCAGCTCCTGATGGTGGAGCTGCCTCTGGCGATGCCGGTGGTCGTGGGCGGCGTGCGGACGGCGACGGTGTGGGTGGTCGGCATCGCGACGCTGTCCACACCGGTGGGGGGGACCAGCCTG